>JANLUE010000088.1:0-4193 GCA_031363325.1 Gemmataceae bacterium | reverse complement strand
CGAACGGCGTCCAGCACGGATACTTGACTCCAATTCGCAACAACACCTCTGGTCGGAATCTCCGATGAAAACGCGCCGTGCACCGCTGCAAATCCTGAACCTCGAAGATCGTACCGTCCCAGCGGCCTACACGTTCGCGGCCGGCACGCTGACCGTCAACCTGAACACGAACAACGAATCGATCACCGTCGCGCCGGCGGCCGGCTCGACGTACACGTTCACGGGAAGTGTGGCCCCGACGGGTTCAGTCGGTGGGGCTGGCAGCCTCGTCGGGAACGTGGCGACGATCAGCAATCCCGCCGCGGTCACCTCGATCCAGATCACCGATTCGGCGACCGGGACCGTGGTCAACTTCAACGGCGCGAATTCCTTCGGCACGAACCTGACGGCCGCCGCCGATCAGATCACCTTCGGTCCCGGCGCGACCCTCGCGACGACGGCCAGTGCCGCCCTCACCTCGGGTTCAACTCTGATCCTGCCGGATCGCGTCAACGTCGCGGGCAACTTCTCGGCGTCGGCCCCGAACGGCATCAGTCAATTGGGCCCGATCGTGGTTGGGCAAAACGTGGCCTTCACGAATGCCGGTGGGGCGGGCACTTCGATCGTCCTGCAGGACCAGCAAAACTCCGTCCTCGGGACGGTGTCGTTCAATCAGTCGGCCGGCACGGTCGCAAACCTGTTCTGGACGAACACCAGCTCGATCGCCCAGGCACCGACGCTGACGTTGCCCAACTTGACGACCTACATTCTGGAACACACGAACACCGGGGTCGTCCTGCCCGCGACGACACTGGCCGGCGGAGCATCGTCCCTCCAGGTGACCGCGTTCGGCGACCTCACGCAAGCAGGAGCGATCGTCGCCAATTCCGGATTCTTCTCGGTCGCCGGCAACGCGTCCATCACACTGACGAACGCCGGCAACAATTTGGCCGATGTCAGTTTCAGTGCGGCCATGAGCACGCAGACGGTCGCCTATGCCGACGCGACAACCTTCAACTTAAGCTCGACTGACCTCGGCCGCGCGGGGCTGACGCTGACTGCGCTGACGGGCAACATCACGCAGTCCGGTGCCGTCACCCAACTTCCGAGCGGCGGGCCGATCTCGGTCACCGCGACGGCTGGCACGGCCATCGATCTGTCACAGGCGAACACGCTCACAGGCCCCGTCACGCTCCAGGGGGCCAACGTCGTCGGCGTGTCGATTCGCAACTTGAATCCACTCGCGAGCTACGACCAGTACACCCTCCCGGCCGGAACCGCGATCACTCAAACGATCCAGCACGACAACGCCCCCGTGATCCTGCCTTCGCTGACCTTGGGAGCGTTGCAAGCGAACGGCACGTCCGTCGGCCAGAAGCCGGGCACGAACTTGACGATCACCGGAAGCGCGATCTTCAATGTGTCCGCTGGTGCCTTGACGCTCGACGCGACCACCAACGATTTCAACACGTTGACCATCGGCAGCTCCAGTCGCTTCGACGTAATCGTCCGCGACGCGAACGATCTGTCTCTGAATCAATCGAACGTCGGCAGTGGCCGACTGACGATCGCGGTCGGCGGCAATTTGACGCAGACTGGGTTTCTGCGCCAGGCCGCCGGTACGGTCACGACCGATCGCGTCGCTTTGTCGAGCACCGGTGGGGCGATCACGTTGAACAACGCCCAGAACCGGTTCCGTGGCCCGCTCGATGTGGCCGCTTCGGCGCAGGCCGTTCAGGTCACGAACAGCTTGGCCACGATCCTCGGCGACGTGGTGGCCGGTTCGTTCACCCTCGCGGGTACGTCCGTCGCGCAAGACCCCGGCCGGGCCCTGACGATCTCCGGGGCGACCACGGTCTCCGGCTCGACGGTCTCGCTCGGCAACGCGGCGAACGCGTTCGGCGGGGCCGTTTCCTTGACGACGACCGGGGCTTCCGAATTGCGAACGGCGGGCGCGCTGCAACTCGGGGCATCGACATTCGGGGGCAATCAGTCGATCTTTGCGAACGGAGCGGTCGCCCAGGCCGGACCGCTCAACGCCGGCGCGGTGACCACGTTCATCGATGCCGGATCGAACGCCATCACCTTGACCGATGCGGCCAACAATTTCGGGACGTTCGCGGCGACGACCACGGGCAACCTTTCCGTCACCGATACGAACGCGATCGCGCTCGGCGAGCTCCGGCTCGGCGGGGGCACCTTGATCGTGACGGCCGGCAATACGGTCACGCAATCGGGCCGACTCTTGCAGACCGCCCCCGGGGCGATCACGATCGCCTCGACCAACGCGACGGCTGCGAATCGAAATGTGTCACTCGGCAATACCGCGAACGAATTCCTCGGCACGTTCCGCACGACGAACGCGAACAACCTGACGGTCAACAATCGCGGCGACCTCATATTCGACGATACCTCGGTTCAAACCGGCAATCTGGTTCTGGTGGCCGGTAAAACCGTCGATCTGCCGAACGCCAACCTCAATATCGGTTCGCTGAACGTTTCGGGAAATCGAATCCTGGTTGGGGCCGACATCAATTCCACCTCGACGATCAACACGTTTGGCCGACTGGAATTCACGGGCAATCGCCAGATTTCGTTCGCGAGTAGCGGCGCGACCCTGAGCGGCGATCTGACGACGACCGGCAACTTGACCTTCAACGTCAATGGTGGCAGCGGCCTCACGTATCAGAACGGCACTTGGGACCAGGGGGCGAATGCCCTGTCGATCACGGGTGCGAACGGTTCATTGCTTCTCAGCAACGCGACCATCCCGACGCGATTCCGCATCGGTGCCGGGGGAACGATTGCCGCCACCGGGATCACGGTGGCGAACGGCACGACCTTCCAGGCCGGGACCAACGATGCGCTCGCCGAGTCGATCGCCATCAACGCCGGGGCGGGTGGGTTCAACATGGACGGCGAACTTCAAGTCGGCTTCGGGTTGACGAACGATCGCATCGTCGTGTCCGGGACGGGCGGGCTGGACCTCACGGGATCGCTGCGTGGGTCCAGCCTCGCCGGGGCCGTGGCGACCCCCGTCGTTCAAGTCTCCGGCGGCACGCTGACGGGATTGTTCCTCAATACGCTCGATCCAATCACCACCGCACCGATCCCGTTCTTCGCCGGCAGCGACATCGTTCAGGCCGACTACACGTCCCCGACACAAGTGTCCGTCGCGCGCGGCGGAACCGAGGATTCGGACGGAATCGTCACCGGCTTCCAGCCCGATGGAGACGGCTATCGTGTGAAGACGACTCTCGGTGGAGCGGGCAAACTCGTCGTCATTGAAGACCTCAACGGCCGTGTGAACGCCGTCGTCCGCAACAACTCGGCCGCCTCGACCCTCTCGATCGACGCGACTTCGTTCCTCGGCAACGGCGTGATCGAGGTCGCCGGCTTGTCCGTGAACGGACCGGGTTCAACGACGATCGCCGCCCCAACGTCCACTTTCACCAACGGCGACGTCCTCATTCAGAACGAACTGAAATCGCTGACGGCCCTCGACCTCAGCAACCAGGACATTCGGGCTGGCGGAGCGACCACTTCCAAGACCACCGTCAAGGTTCGAGAAGTGATCGCGACGTCGATCGACATCGGCGGCGTCCTCGATTCGTTCACGGCCCGCCAAGTAACGAGTACGAAGCCGTTCGTCGCCGAACGGTTCGGCATCGTGAAGACCACGGGCGACGCGACCATTGCCAACCCCGGCAACTTCAACGCGACGCTCGTTTCTCGGGCTGCCCCGAGCGTCACACCGAACGTGGGCACGGTGACGATCGCCGGCACTCTTTCGGGCACTTGGGACGTTGGTGGAGGCGTCGGCACCGTGACGGCCACTTCCGTCAACGCCTGGAACCTCGGGGCCGCGCTCGATGGCACAAACGGGGGTGCGTCCCTGGGCAACCCCGATGGCCTAACATCGGTCGCGGCGCTCAAATTCGGGGCGGCCAATGCGTTGAACATCAATGCCGTCGGCAAGGTCGCGGCGATCACGTCCGGAAACCTCATCGGGGCCAGCAAGCTGCGCGCGGGCAGCTTCGGCACGATCAGCGTCACCGACAACCTGACGACCGTCGAGCGCGGCAACGCCGACCTCCGCCTAACGGCACTCGGCAACGCCGGCGGGACGACCAAGCTCGCCCTCGATAAGCTCGCCGTGAGCGACAACTTCCCGGCGGCCGGCACCAACGTCCTCGAGTTCCGCGACGGCAACG
>JANLUE010000078.1:0-7887 GCA_031363325.1 Gemmataceae bacterium | reverse complement strand
CCGATACTCGTCGGGGAAGCCGATCCGCTCATAGCGACTCAGCCCGTCGGCCAGGGCCAGTTCGCGGAAGCCATCGAACGTGAGTGAGTCTACTTTTGTCATTGGTCATTGGTCATTGGTCATTGGTCATTGATCATTGGTCATTGGTCATTGGTCATTGGTCATTGGTCATTGGTCATTGGTCATTGGTCATTGGTCATTGGTCATTGGTCATTAATCATTGGTCATTAACCAATGACTAGTGACTAATGACCAATGACAAGTTAGGCCGCCAGCCTCACCATAGTTGGACGAATCCAATACTGATCCCAATGACGACGATAGTAGTCGAGCGTCGCCCGCAAGCCGCTTTCCAATTCAGTTTGCGGTTCCCAGCCGACGACGCGGCGAATCTTGGTGATGTCCGAATAGAAGTCGCCCGGCTCCTGGGCCGCTCGTTCCGGCGTGAACGGCGCGAACTGCCACGAGGAGCCGGGGCTCAGGCGCTCCAGCATTCGGGCGAGTTCGAGGAACGACGTGGGCCGATCGCGGCCCACGTTGAACACTTCCCCCGTGGCGGCCGCGCAATCGGCCGCCGCCAGGATCGCGTCCACGCAATCCTCCACAAACAGGAAATCGCGCAGAGTTCGGCCATTGCCAAACAGCCGAATCGGTTCGCCCTCCAGAGCCTGACGCACGAACCAGTTGACGACGCCGTACTGCGAGTGCTTCATCTGGGCGCGCGGGCCATAGATGTTGGTGAGCCGCAACATCACGGCCGGGATGCCGTGGGTCTGGTGATAGACCTGGATGATCTTCTCGGCCGTCAGGTTCGAGATTTCGTAGATGGCTTTCGGGTTCGTTGGGGCCGTCTCGGCAACCGGGAGGTCCGTCGCTGGCCCATACTGCCCGCGCGTGCCCGTGAACACGACCTTGGCGTGCGGGTTGTGATGTCGCAGCGCTTCCATCACGACGGCCGTGCCCTTGATGTTGAATTCGATGTCCGGGAACGGATCGGTCAAGCTCATCACATGTGAGACCTGGCCGGCGAGGTGAAACACATAGTCCTGGTCCCGAACCAGCCAGTTCATCATCAAACGATCGCAAATGTCTCCAAAGTTGATCCGAACGCGGTCGCGAACCGGCTCGATGTTGAACAGGTTGCCGCCATACTCCGGGATCATGGCATCCACGATCGTGACGTCGGCCCCGGCCCGGGCCAGGCGAATGGCGAGCGTCGAGCCAATGAACCCGAGCCCGCCGGTTATCAGCGCCCGCCGCCCAGCCCAGGGGTTCATTGCATGCTCCCAAATGTTGAAACAACCACAGATTCACATTGGAAATCAGATTCTAACCACAGAGTCACAGAGGCCACAGAGAGTCGATGGGCGAATTGACTTCGCAGTCACAGTTGATCGTTCGATTCATTCAGAATCAGTGTCCATTGTCAGCGACATCTCCGTGATCTCTGTGACTCTGTGGTTAGAAACTGATTTTAAGCCGCTACCTCTGCTTTGTGAATCTTGGTGTGATCTTGGTGTCTTTGTGGTTGATCGATGGCTCGCTCGCTCACCGACTCGGCATTGACGGCCGCGACCACCAGATCTTGTTGCACGTCGGTCATGCCGACCCACAAGGGTAGCGAGAGCACTTCGCGGGCGGCGCGTTCGGTTACGGGGAGTTCGCCCGCCATGCCGCCGAGATGGGCGTAGGCCGGCTGAAGATGAACGGGGATCGGGTAGTGGACGAGCGTCTCGACGCCACGCGACGACAGCCGAGCCCGGAAGAAGTCGCGGTCGCGGTGCCGGACCACGAACAAGTGGTGCGCGTGGTCCGTCTCCGGTCGACTGACCGGCAAACTCGGCACTCGCAGTCGCGTCAGATATCGGTCGGCCAGTCGGCGACGTTCGGCATTGTCGGCATCGAGTCGCTTCAGGCCCACCCGGAGGATGGCCGCCTGAAGTTCATCCAGGCGACTGTTGAACCCGCCCGGATCGACGTGCCGATAGCGATCGGCCTGGCCGTAGTTTCGCAAACGGCGAACGCGTTCGGCCAGCGCCACGTCGCGCGTCAGCACGGCTCCGCCATCGCCGAACGCCCCAAGGTTCTTCGTGGGATAAAAGCTAGATGTCGCAAGGTCGCCGAACGTGCCGACCGGTCGGCCGGCGATCGTCGCCCCATGTGCCTGGGCACAATCTTCGATGAGCAGCAGCCCACTGCGATCGGCGACGGCCCGGAGTTCTTTCATTCGAGCGGGCTGGCCGTACAGATGAACCGCGACGATCGCCCGCGTCCGCGACGTGATCGCGTGCGGAATCGCCCGGGGGTCGATCGTGTACTCGTTGGGCAGAATCTCGACGAAAACCGGCGTCGCGCCGGCTCGTTCGATCCCGCATGCGGTCGCGACCGCCGTGTGTGCGACCGTGATGACTTCGTCCCCGGACCCGACGCCGGCCGCCCGCAACGCCAGTTCGATCGCATCGGTCCCGTTCGCCACGCCGATCGCTTGTCCGCCCCCGTGGTACGCGGCAAACTCCGATTCGAACGCCTCGACCTCGGGGCCGAGCACGTAGCAGCCGCGCTGGAGCACGCGCTCGAAGGCGGCACGATATTCATCGGCCGCCGAGTCGAAGCGTGGCCGGAGGTCGTTGAACGGTACGCGAACTGGCATCGGGTCGTCCTTGACGCCGGGGCAGAAAGGAAGAGGGTATCACGCGTCGGGCTGGGAGGGCAAGAGGACTTGGGAAGCGGTTCTTCTCCAGGGCCGGCCCAATTATGTCGATTGACGGCTCCGATATGTATCTTGATCGGAACGGTTGGCTTCATCGACCAATCGCCCAATTCCGTAAGGACTCATTCATGTCCCGTCCACTGATCGCCTTCGTACTCCTGGCCTCGACCGCGATCGCGGCCCCCGGCGACAAACGGACTCCGGCCGAGAACCTGCTCGCGATGGCCCCCGAGAAGGCCATGGTCGTCGTTCAGGTGAGTGGCATCGAAACGGCGCGCGAACGACTCAACGCCACGATCGCCAAGGCCCTTCCCGATCTCGCGCCCAAAGCGGCGAAGGCGATCGCCGAGGGACTCGAAAGCCTTTTCGACGAACGCGATGTCAAGGTTCTGCGCGGCGATGCTCCCGTTCTGTTCGCGATTTCGAGCTTCGAGGGGATCACCGATGGCGGCTCGCTCACGCTGCTGTTGCCGACCAAGAACGTGGACGATTTCAAGAAAGGCTTCTTGCATGAGAAGGAACGAACGAGTTTGAAGAAGGACGGCGACCTCGAAACGCTGACGTTCGACGATTTGGAAGTGCCGTTCTTCCTGGTGCCGATCAAGGGCTACGTCGTGCTGACGGCCGAGAAGGAGTTGGCCGGCCGGTACGCCAAGGGTGAAGTGAAGGGGCCGACAGGTATCTCGAAGGAAACGGCCCAGGCCTTCGATTCGGCCGACCTCGCCGCGTTCGTCAACGTCAAGGAAGTGAACGCCAAGTACGGCGATCAACTCCAGCAGTTCAAGGGCATCGCGGAAGCGCTGTTGAAGGACGGGGCACAGGGAATCAACAAGTCGCAGATGGAACAATTGAAGTCCGTCATGGACGCGGCGTTCCAGGTTCTTCAGGACGGGTCGGCCGGCGTCCTGGCCGTCGATTTCCGGCCGGAAGGGTTGCGGATCAAGGGGCTGGCCCAGTTCGCCGAGAAGTCGGCCACCGGCGAGGCGCTCGCCAAACACAAGCCCGGCCCGCTCACCGAACTCGGCACTCTACCCGTCGGCCAAATCGCCTACTCGGCGTCGATCCTGAGCCTCGGTAGCAGTCAATCCGCGGGCATGATGGCCGGCGCGTTCTCGGCGGACGACGAGGAACCCGCCGCCAAGGAGGCGATCGCGAAATTGCTCGGCAACCTCCGTGGCCGCGATCACGGCTTGGTCCTGAACGCGGGCGGCATGATGTCGGCCACCGGGCTCGAACTCACGCGCTCGAAGGACGCGACCGGCATCGCGGCCGACCGCCTCAAGGTGCTTCAAACGATCACGAAAACGGGCACGTTCATGAACGTGCCGCTCAAGGAAAAGCCGACCATCAAGGAAAAAGCCGAGAAGGTCGGTGCGTTCGAGTTGCATGCCGTCACCGTGAAGTTCGACCTGGAAAAGGCGACGGCCGACCTGCCGGAGGAAGCGAAGGAAGTGACTCGCACCTCGATCAAGCGCACGCTCGGCGGCGAGGAAATCAAGTTCTGGTTCGGGACCGACGGCAAGACGGTGCTGCAAGTGTCCGGGGCCGACTGGGTCGCCGCGAAGGCCCTCGCCGAAGCCGGCCTCGCGACGGGCAAGAGTATCGGCACGGATGAGGCGTTCCAGGCCACTCGCAAGCAGTTGCCGGCGGACGCGTCGATGCTCACGATCCTCGACACGGGCCGAACGGCTTATGCGATCTTCGATCTGGTCAAGGAGTCGGTCAAGGGAATACCGGGTTTTCCGTTGCAATTGCCGGACGTGAAGGAGCCGATGGGCACGGCCGCATACGTTGGGATCGCGGTCGTGTTGAAGCCGGGGCACGGGGGGTTCGAGTTCTTCGTACCGACGGCGGCCGTGGCTCAGATTCGCAAACTCCTGGGGCCGATCCTCGACAAGGACGAGTAACCGGGTATCATCCCGACCAATCCATTCCCCGCGGAGTCGACGATGAAAGCCAGACTCATTCCCGTGTTGGCGCTCGTGGTCCTGACCGGCTGCTCGAAGATTCACGAGACCCGGCCCTTCAAGGTCGGGCCGGGCCAGATGTACTACTTCGAGATCACCGAACCGGTCAGCGAGCAAAAGATCAAGGTGTCGGTGACCTCCGAGAACCCGGTCAACATCTGGGTCATGCTGACCAAGGAAGTGCCGAGTCAGGACGAATTCGATCCGGCCACGCGGACCGTCCTGGCGAGTGAGAAAAACACCAAGGAAGCGACGATCACCGCGACGATCCCGGCGAAAGAGAAATATCGCATCTACATCACGGGCGCGAGCAAAGAGACGAGCGGGACCGTGAAGGTGGATAGCCAGTAGTCATTCCGCGATTCGTTCGACCGCCCCCGCCGCGCAGTAACCGGGGGCGGGTTCCCAGGTGAACACTTCCCAGCGTTGACCGGCCTGTGCGTCGTCGTCGAGTCGCAAAAGTCGCGGCGGTTCGTGAGCCAGAAACGTCACGTCGCAACAATCGAGCGACTGCACGCCCCGACCAATCGCCTTCAGCACGGCCTCCTTCCGAGTCCAGGCCCGGAAGAACGCGGCGTGGCGATGTTCGGGCGAAAGGCCAGCGAAGGTTGCCGCTTCGTTCCGACTGAAGAATCGCGCCACGAGGCCATCGGCGTCGGGCACGATGCGGCACTGTTCCACATCCACGCCGACGCGGAATCGGCTCACGGCGAACACGGCCAAGCCGTCCGTGTGCGAGACGTTGAACTCGAGCGGCCGTTCGGGCACATAAGGCTTGCCGCCATCGGCGTACCAGATCGGGACCGTCCTCGGCTCGAGCCCCAGGTATCGACCCAGCAACGTTCGTAGTCGGCCGCGTGAGGCGACGAACTGATCGCGGACCCGGCCGAGGCGAAATCGCTGGGCCCGAGTGCGTTCGTCGTCGGTCAAATGTTCGAGGAATGGCTCGCCGGTTGCCAACTCGGCCGCGTAGACGTGCGTCTCGCCCGGCCGCATGTCGAGGCAAGGTTCGTCGAACTGGCAGAAGACGACCGGCATTCGGTCAATGTATGGGTGCTGAATCAGTCGGTCGTGATGGAGTCGCACGACAGTTCAATTCGTCCGATCGCCCATTCGCAGGCTTCGCGAACGACCGCGTCGTTCCAGGTGAGCCCGAATCGCAAGTCCGGCAACGCGGCCGGGTCGCCGCGGTTGCCGAGCACGATCGCCGCGTTCCGCAACAGGCCGCGCCAGTTGGCCCGCAGGAGCGACGTGCCACGATAGCGTCGCCGCAGTTCGCCGGGGGCGAGGTGCAAAAGCTCCGCCGGGTCGATCGCGAGCAGGTCATCGCGACCCGGCAAGCCTTCGATTCGCTCGGCATGGTGGTTCCAGGGGCATACGTCCTGGCACACATCGCAGCCGAACAGCCAATCGCCGACGCCCGGTCGAAGTTCCTCGGGGATCGGCGAGCGCAGTTCGATGGTCAAGTAGCTCACGCACTTGCGGGCGTCGAGCCAACCGGGGCCGACGAACGCCTGGGTGGGACAGGCGTCGAGGCACGCGGTACACGTGCCGCAGTGCGAGCCCTCGTGCGGCGAGTCCGGCTCGAGTTCCAGCGTCGTCAGGAACGCGCCGAGCAGGAAGAAGCTGCCGAGCCGCTTCTCGATCAGCATCGTGTTCTTGCCGAACCAACCGAGGCCGGCCCGACGGGCGAAGTCGCGTTCGAGCAACGGGGCCGTATCCGAGACTCCGTGCGCCCGACAGCCGGGCACTTCGGCTTCGAGCCACGCCGTCAGTTCATTGAGCCGATCCCACAGGTAACGGTGATAGTCCGGGGCGGCCGCATACTTCGCCACGCGGGCGGGCGGACTCGCGGGAACCTCGCCCCCATACGTCATGCCGACCATCAGGACGCTGCGAACGTCGTCGAGGATCGAGTCGGGGTGTCGACGCGGCTCGGCCTGGTCGTGCAAATAACGCATGTCGCCCGCATAGCCCCGGGCCAGCCACTCGGTGTAGCGAGTGAACCCGTCGGCCTCGGTCGCCCGCGCGATGCCGGCGAGCCCGAATCCGACATCGTGGGCCTTCGCCTTCAGTCGATCCTCGATGCGCTCGCTCACCGAGTCGCCCCGCCGCGAATCAGGCCGGCCACTTTCTGGGCGGCCGACCACAGTTGCGTAAACACCTTGCGAACTTTGCCATCGTCCGCTTCGGCGTGCAAGCACCGCAACAGGGCGACGGCCTTGGCCTCGCCGAGCAATTCGACGATCGCCGGCAACAGTTCCTCGCGGACGTTCCAGACTCGCCCCTCGGCCGCGCACGCCGGAATCACTCCCTGCACGCCGGGGAATGATTCGCGACCCGCGGCAACGGCGTCGGCCATGCTCTTTTCCTTGGGCCGTGACCCGCCGGACCAGTCGTAGGGGGGCGACCATTCCATCGCGGGCGTCAACGTATCGACATGCGTCAATACGACGACCGCTGGCGGAAACTTCAAATGTGGCCGATCGCGCGCCCAAGCTTTCAAGCGATTGAAGAACTCGACATCGGCCTTGCGGGCCGGGTTCCGCGCGTGCGAAACGAGCAACACCAGGTCCGACTTCTGAACCGCCTCGGCCGTCTCTTCGAGGTTGTCCTTCTTGGCCCCCGCCCGGCCGTAGCCCGTCGTATCCAGCAGATACAGATGTTTGGGCGAGCCCGGCGAGGCGAGATCGTATTTGGTCACTTCGTCCGTGAGCGGCAACACGTCCGTCGCGGCCCTGCGTTCGCCCAAGATCGCGTTGATGAGGCTCGACTTGCCTGCTTTCACCTGGCCGATCACGACAATCGAAACCTCCGCCGCCGACGGTTTCTCTTGCGGCTCGGTCGCGGGCTCATTCGGGACGGTGGCCGTCGGGTCGTGCGTGTGGGCCGCCATCAACTCGCGGTAGCGCGCGGTCCCGACTTTCAATCGGCCGCTGTAAAGTTCAATCAAATAGAATCCAAGCTCGCGAACGAACGCGGCGTGGAACCAAAGGATCACGTTTTGTTGAAACGCTTCGAGCGGCTTGCCCATGCCGTACTTGGCCGCCACGAATCGCGTCGCCGTCCGGATCGGGTCGAAGATCGCCGACGCCGCCCAGTAGACGTTGCTGCCGGTGCGATACCAGTCGATCAACTTGCGGGCGGACTTCCACTGATCGATCGTCATGAGATGACTGCCGGGCACATACTTCCGGGCCATCTCGTTCA
>JANLUE010000058.1:0-6121 GCA_031363325.1 Gemmataceae bacterium | reverse complement strand
TCGCGTGACGCGCTCGGCTGCGCCTCGCGGAAAACGGGAGATTCGATGATCGGCGCGCATATGGTAATCTCCGCGTACGGGTTTTGGGTGCCGAACGACCCCCGTGGTTCATGGTATGACTTTGTTGGGGCATGGGAACTATTTCAGACTGGACGAAAGGCCTTAAAGGCTACGTAAACTCGTTCTCAAGCTGGAATGCCACACGATCGGGTTTTGCGGCTTGAGACCAAAACGAAGTTGAAACGACCGCCGGTGATCTTAAGCGGTTCACAGGCGCGGGCCGTGGCCTATGGAATGAGTGAGTATGCCGGCACGAACGGACTGGACATCTGGGCGTTTGCGATCCTTCCGGATCATCTGCATATTGTGATGCGAGCGTTTCGCTTGGATTGGCACTCGTTGGCGATTCAATTGAAGGCATCGGCGACCCGGCGATTGATGGACGAAGGGATCCATCCCTGCCTCAATTTTGCCAGTCCAGAGAAGTCGCCACCGAAGTGCTTCTCGCGCGGAGAATGGACTGTTTATCTCGACACAAAGGAGGAAGTCCGCCGGTCGACCGAATACACCGACGCGAATCCGGAAAAAGAGGGGTTGCGTCGTCAAACCTGGAAATTCGTTACGCCGTTTGAAACAGAGTCGTTGGCCGCGAGGCGCCAGCCGAGCGCGTCACGCGAGTCGCCCGTGAGCGGCGAAAGTGAACGAGTGTCGTGACGCGGTCGCGGGAAGTCGCGTGACGCGCTCGGCTGCGCCTCGCGGCTAACAGTCGTCTAACATTCGAGACTCAACATGTACCGATATACGTTTCTCGTCCTCCTTTCCTCGATCGCGTTCGCTCAGGAAAAGAAGGACGCGAAGATCGATCCGATTCCCGAGGTGAAACTCGATCGCAAAGATCCGGTCGTCTACGAGAAAGAGATCGAGCCGATCTTCGCCAACAAGTGTTTCGTTTGCCACTCGGGCAAGGAACTCAATGGCAAGCTCGATTTGTCGAGTTACGAGAAGCTCATGAAGGGTGGCAAGAAAGGCCCGCCGATCGCCGCGGGGAAGGCGGCCGAGAGTTATCTGTACAAACTCGTTTCCCGGCAAATGAAGCCGATCATGCCGCCCAAGGACGAGACGCCGCTCACGTCGCAGGAACTTTCGCTCGTCAAGTTGTGGATCGACCAGGGGGCCAAACCGCCCGTCGGTATGGGGCTCACGCGTCCGAAAGTAGTCCTCACGTTGCCGCCGGCTCTCGTCAAGCCGGTTCGCGGCGTGGCGATCAGCCCGGACGCCAAGACCGTGGCCGCCGGGCGTGGCAATCAGATTCACTTGTACAAGGCGACCGGCGAACACCTCAAGACGCTGCTCGACCCGAACCTGAAGACGACCGATGGCAAGGCCGCGACGGCCGCGCACGTGTCGCTCGTTGAAGCGCTGGCGTTCTCGATCGACGGCAAGACGCTGGCTTCGGGGAGCTATCAGGAAGTGAAATTGTGGGACGTGGAGAAGGCCGCATTGAAACAAACGGTTGGCGGGTTCGCGGATCGGGTTGTGGCAATTCACTTCTCGGCCGATGGCAAATACTTCGCGACCGGCGGCGGGGCGGCCACGGAAGACGGCGAACTCAAAGTGTTTGAAGCGGCCTCCGCCAAACAGTTGCTCGACATCAAGCCGAGCCATTCGGACACCGTGTTCGGAGTTTGTTTCAGTCCGGACAACACGAAGCTCGCTTCGTGTGGAGCCGACAAGTTCGTGAAGGTATGGGAACTCCCGTCGGGCAAGTTCCTCAAGTCGTTCGAGGGGCATACACATCATGTGATGGATGTCGGCTGGAAGCCGGACGGCAAGTTCCTGGCCTCGGGCGGGGCGGACAACAACGTGAAAGTGTGGGACTACGAAAAAGGCGAACAAGCCCGCACGATCAATGCCCATCAGAAGCAAGTCACGCGGCTCGTGTTCGTCGGCAAGACGAACACGTTCCTGACCGCGAGCGGCGACCAGGCCGTGAAACTGTGGAACATCGATAACGGCGGCAATCAGAAAAACTTCGCCGGCGGGGGCGATTACCTGTACGCCGTGGCCGCGAGCCCGGATGGCAAACTCGTGGCGACCGGCGGCGAAGAAGGCGTCGTGCGTCTGTACAACGGTGATAGCGCGGCTCTGATCAAGGCCCTCTACCCGCCGGGCGAGGAGCCGAAGAAGGAGGAGCCGAAAAAGAAGTAAACGTAGTTTGGCTAAGCCCGCCCTTAGCCGGAAACCGGGCGAATGCAAGGATCGCCGCTCACCGCCCACGCGGGCCTGCAAACGACGAAGGAGTTTCCCATGGCCAAGAAGAAACTAGACGCCACCGACCAAGATTCGCCCACCCCGCCCACACCTTCGCACACCGGCAACATACTTCGGGCTCCCGCCGAGGTGCTGTACGCCGAGGAGCTCGACGCACTCGCCAACGACGACAAGCATCCTCGGCCGCCGGGCTGGAACCTCTCGCCGCGGGCCGTGGCCACGTACATCACCGGTGGCAAGGCCGGGTCGATGAACATTACCCCGAAGTACATTGGACATCGTCGGCTCGTCGGGATCGCGATCTCGACGCTCGTGACCGATCGCTCGTTGCTCCTGTTGGGCGAACCGGGCACGGCGAAGTCGTGGCTGTCCGAACATCTCGCGGCCGCGATCAACGGCGATTCAACCAAGGTCGTCCAGGGCACGGCCGGCACGACCGAAGAGCAGATTCGCTACACGTGGAACTACGCGATGCTGATCGCCCGGGGGCCGAGCCACGATGCGTTGATCAAGTCGCCGGTGTTCCGCGCCATGGAGTCCGGCTCGCTGGCGAGGTTCGAGGAAATCACCCGCTGTGCGGCCGAGGTGCAGGACGCGTTGATCAGCTTGCTTTCCGAGAAACGCATCTCCGTGCCGGAACTGGCGACCGAGGTGCCGGCCGTCAAGGGCTTCTCGATCATCGCGACGGCGAACACTCGCGATCGAGGCGTGAACGACATGTCGGCCGCGCTCAAGCGTCGCTTCAACATGGTCGTCCTGCCGACGCCGAGCACGCTCGAAACCGAAGTGGACATCGTTCGCAAGCGCGTGCTGGAACTCGGCGCGAATCTGGAATTGAAGGCCGCCCCGCCCGCCGAGGACGCGGTCACGCAAGTCGTGACAATCTTCCGCGAACTACGGGCCGGCCAGACGCTCGA
Source organism: Gemmataceae bacterium (assembly GCA_031363325.1). Lineage (GTDB taxonomy): Bacteria > Planctomycetota > Planctomycetia > Gemmatales > Gemmataceae > SIAJ01. The sequence goes on along the minus strand of JANLUE010000058.1, from coordinate 2,933 downwards.
CGGCAAGAACAAATTGAAGGTGCCGAGCGGCGTGCTCTCGACGGCCGAGGCGATTTCGGTGCTCGCGAATGGCATGGCCTTGGCCGGCAACTTCGGGACGGGCGAAGTGACCGCCCACGATCTGGCGGCCGGGCTTCAGGGGGCGGTCGTCAAGGACGAGGAGAAGGACAAGGTCGTCTGGCAAGAATACCTGTCGAACGTGTTGAAGAAGCGCGGTGCCGAATGGCGGCCGCTCTACACGGCCTGCGCGGAGCACAACGCGTGAGCGCGGGCATCCACGTCTTCGGCGTGCGGCACCTGTCCCCCGGCGGGGCCTGGCACTTGCGCGCCGCGCTCGACAGGATTCGGCCCAAAGTGGTGCTCATCGAAGGATTAACGGATGCCGATGCGTTAATCCCTGACCTGACCCGGTCCGGCACGAAGCCCCCCATCGCGATCCTGGCCTACACCGATTCGGTGCCCGTTCGGACTCTGGTCTACCCGCTGGCGGGATATTGCCCGGAATACCAAGCGCTCGTCTGGGCCAAGGAGAATCGGGCCCGCGTCGAGTTCATCGACCTGCCCTCGGACGTGTTTCTCGGCCTGCAGGATGTCGCGCTCGAACGGATGATGAAAGCTCGCGAGAAAGAAGAACCCAACGAAGTCGAGGAATCGGAAGGCGAACCCGACGCGACTGAAGGCGAACCCGACGCGACTTCGTGGCGTCCCGAGCCGGAGCGCTCGCTCTACGATCGCATCGCCGAGCGGGCGGGCGAGGCGGACTACGACACGTATTGGGAACGCCGCTTCGAGCACAATTTGTCGCACGACAGCTATCGGCTCGCCGCCCACGCCCTCGGTCAGGCCCTTCGCGATGAGCCCGACCCGCCGGTGTGGCGGGCTGAGAACCTCGTGCGCGAGGCGTTCATGTGCCGGCGGATCAACGAGGTTCTGGCCGACGGCGTGAAGCCGGAACAGGTCCTGGCGGTCGTCGGGGCGTTTCATGCCCCCGTCCTTGGCCCCGAGTTCCAGGCCATGACGGACGAGGAACTCGCCCGAATGCGTCGGCGTTCGAGCAAGCTCACGTTGATGCCCTATTCGTACTTCAAACTGTCGAGCCAGTCGGGCTACGGGGCGGGCAACCACGCGCCGGCCTACTTCGAGCTGGTGTGGGAACAACTCAGTAGCTCCGGGCTCGATGAACTGCCGGGCCGGTACCTGTCGCGCGTCGTTCGACGCTTGCGCAAGGCCGGCACACATCGCTCGACGGCCGAGGTTATCGAGGGCGTTCGACTCGCCCGCACGTTGTCGGCGCTGCACGATGGCTTCGCGCCCACGCTCGCCGATCTCCACGACGCGGCGATCACTCTCGTCGGACATGGCGAACTCTCGACGGTGGCCGAAGCGCTGTCGCACGTCGATGTCGGGACCGCGATCGGCGAATTGCCAAGGGGCGTCAGTCGCACTTCGATCCAGGAAGACTTCGATCGGATGATGGATCGACTGAAGCTCGAGAAATACCGCAAGACCGTCGCCGAGGACTTGACCCTCGACTTGCGCGAGAATCGCCACGTCAAGACGGCCGACGCGGCGTTCCTCGATCTGAATCGTTCGACGTTCTTCCATCGGCTGCGGATCCTGGAGGTCAGCTTCGCGCAGCCGCTCGCGTCGCGTCAGGATCAAGCCACGTTCAAGGAAGCGTGGAAATTGCAATGGAGCCCGGAGAGCGAGATCGCCCTCGTCGAGGCGGTCTTGCTCGGCGAGACGGTCGAACTGGCGACGGCCTACACGTTCAAGCAGAAGCTCGACGCGGCGACCGCGATCGATCAGGCGGCCGTCGTCGTGAAGGACGCCTGCCAGTGCGACCTGGCGCCATCGATGGACCTGGCCCGGAAGCGCCTCCAGCAGCTCGCGGCCGTCAGCTCGGATCTGAAGGCGATCGCCAACGCGGCCGACCAACTCAATCAGGTCGTTCGATACCGCGATGTCCGCAAGTTCGACCCGGCCCCTCTCTTGCCGCTCATCGACGAACTGTTCGTGCAGGGCGCACTCGCCTTGCACGCGTCGGCCGCCTGCGACAACACGGCGGCCAAGGACTTCGCCGTCTCGATCGACCAGTTGAATCGAATCAGTCTGGAACACCACGAACGCGTCGAAGGCGAGATGTGGATCGAGCGACTGCGCAACCTCGCGGCCGCCGACGATCGCAATCCATTGCTCTCGGGCTACGCTTGCGCCGTGCTCCTCGAACGCGGCCTGATGGCGACGGAAGAACTGGCGCGTGAAGTGTCGCGGCGCTTGTCCCCCGGCATCCCGGCCGACCTCGGGGCCGGCTGGTTCGAAGGGCTATCGCAACGGAACCGGGGGGCCTTGCTGGCACGGCAAGCCCCGTGGCAAGAACTGGCCGGCTACGTGCAATCGCTCGACGACGACCAATTCAAGCGGGCGATCGTGTTCCTGCGCCGCGCGTTCGGCGGCTTCAGCACGCAACAGAAGCGACAGATTTGCGAGAACCTCGCCGAACACTGGGGCGTCGACGCCGACGCGGCGAAGGTAGCACTCTCGGGATCGCTGACGGAGGCGGAAGAAGAAAAACTGGCGGAACTCAACGAATTCAATTTTGACGATGTGTGAGGCGAATGGCAACAGCCCAATGTCCATGCCGACCCGGTGAAATGAATCGCCCGAATAATTGTGCCTTTCTCTCGTCGCCCGCATTCATGTCCGCGAGGAGTTCTGTTTCCGAATAGACATTTGAACCTCGGACGGACACATCATGTCACACCGAATGCCGGCCCGCGGCCTCTTTCTTGTCCTGGCCCTCGCGTCGCCCGCCATTGGCCGCGAGCAAAAAACCCAGCCCCTGGCGGTTTCGCCGCTCGAAGTCCTCGACCGGTTGCCGGCACTGGACATGGGCACAGTCAAGCCGCTGCCCGATGACGAACGAGCGTTTC
>JANLUE010000047.1:0-1509 GCA_031363325.1 Gemmataceae bacterium | reverse complement strand
CAAGTTGGCCGAGCTTCGCGAGGCCGCCGGGCGAATCGGCAGCTTTACGTGGTCGGCCGATGGCGCGGTTCTCGCGACGGCCTCGAACGATCGAACCGTGCGAATACGAAATGGATTGACCGGACTCGAGTTAGCCCAGATTCCGAAGCAAGCGGGCGAACTGAAATCGATCGGCCTATCGGCGGATGGCCAGTGGCTGGCCGTCGGCACGGGGACCGGCGAAAGGTTCGCCCGCCTAACGATCTACGCGGCCGCCACCGGGTCCGAAGTCGCCGTACTCGCCGAGCCGAACGATCCCGTCACGACGGTCGCGTTCGCCGCGAGCGGTGATCGCTTCGCGGCCGCGACTCGCGATGGCACGGTTCGCGTCTGGGAGATCGGCACGTGGCAACCCGTCGGCGAACCGCTCGTACATCCCAAAAAGGTTCTTTGCCTCGCGTTTAGCCCCGATGGCCGATCGTTGGCCGTCGGGACTCGTGGTGCCATATTGCGGGTTTACGACCTGACGCGGCCCGGCCGTTCGACCGACTTCGACCCGGCCGGCGAGACCGTTCGAGCGGTCGCGTTCTCGCCGGATGGTACACGCCTCGCCGCCGGCACCGGCCGATCAGCCTGGCTATGGGACGTTTCCACGGGCAAGGCAATCGCCTCGCTCTTCGCCGACAAGTCCCGCGAAACCGCCATTGCCTTCGATCGAGCCGGCACGGCCCTGGTCACCTCCATCTCCGATCGCTCCGTCCGCGTGTGGACCTTCGAGTGATCTTTTTCATTGACGCCCGCGCGGCCGGCTGGTCTAATCTCCACTCCGCCTGATGTCCCTTCTCTCGGAGTGCTTCCGTGTCCGACCTCTCCCGTCGAAGTTTCGTGTCCACCGTCGCCGTTGGGGCCGCCGCCTTGAGTGCCGGCCGGGTCCTCGGGGCCAACGATCGAATTCGCATGGCCGTCATTGGTTGCGGCGGCATGGGGTCCGGCCACCTGGGCGGGCTCGTCAAACGTGCCGAGGCCGACAACATTCAGGTCGTCGGAGTTTGCGACGTCTACAACCGCCGGCTCGAACGCGCCAAGAAGACTGGCAAGTGCGAAGGCGAAACCGACTACCGCAAGATCCTCGAACGCAAAGACGTGGATGCGGTTCTGATCGCGACGCCCGATCACTGGCACGGCAAGATTTCAATCGACGCAATGGAGGCGGGCAAGAACGTCTACGTCGAAAAGCCGATGACGCACACGGTCGAACAGGCGATCGCGGTCCGCAACGTCGCTCGCAAGACGAAGCGGGTACTTCAAGTGGGTCCGAACGCGACCGCGAGCGATTCTTACTGGCAGGCCGGCGAGGCGATTCGATCCGGGCGCATCGGGAAGGTCACGTGGGCGCAGGGTAGCTACAACCGCAACGCCCGCATGTGCCTGTTCAACGAACACCAGAAGATCGACCCGACGGCCGGGCCGGACAAGGCCGGCGAGGATCACATCGACTGGGACATGTGGCTCGGCCACGAGTTCGGTCTG
>JANLUE010000042.1:0-2684 GCA_031363325.1 Gemmataceae bacterium | reverse complement strand
GTCGCGCGGCAGATCCGACTCCGGGCCGAACGGACGCGTGCTCCCGTACAGCGAATCCCCGAGTACGGGATGCCCGCGCGTCGCGGCCTGAACGCGGAGTTGGTGCATCCGCCCGGTTCGCGGCGTGAGTTCGAGCAAGGTCGTGTCGGTCGTTCGCTTGAGCACGCGAAACTGTGTGACACACTCCTTGGCTCGTTCGGCGTCGGCCGTCGTGACTTCCGCCCGCGACTCGTCCGTCACCTTTCGCAAGAAATCGCGCCATTCCCCGGAATCGTCCGCGACGTTTCCTTCGACGATCGCCCAGTAAGTCTTCGTCACGGAGTGTTGCTGAAACTGCTGCGCCATCCGGCTCGCGGCCTTGGTGTTGCGTGCGAACACGACGACGCCCGTCACCGGCCGATCCAGCCGATGCGGGATTCCCAGGTAAACGCCGGCCGGCTTGGCGTGCTTCTCCTTGATATGGGCCTTGACGTCGGCCTCGAGCGATGGCACCCCCTCGGGTGCCTGCGTCATGAGCGGGGCCGACTTGTTGACGGCGATCAGGTGATGATCTTCGAGAAGTACGTGCATCCCATTGAATATAGTCGAAGGTGGGTTCGACATTCATTCTGATTCGTCGTCCCAGAGCGGTCGGCGACGAACGCGGCATGCTCCGGCGAAGCCAAGCCAAGATTCCGGACGTGATTCACGCCGGCGAGGTTGCAGTCGAACTGGCTCGCTTGGCGGACGGTGAGCGGAAAATGACAAATACCTGAACCATCCCGATCGTCGCCGGGCAGATAGCGTATCGTCACGGAGTACGACTCATGCCGTCGCGACTTTCCGCATTGCGTGTGTTGACTCGCCCACTGGCCGGCGATCGGGAATTGATGCGCGCGTACGTCGAGGCGGGCGACACGGACGCGTTCGCCGATCTGGCGCGGCGCTATCACAATCTCGCGCGGCGAGTCGCGGCCGACATCTGCCCGCACGCGGCCGACGACGTGGCTCAGTCGACCGTGACGCTCCTGGGTCGAAAGATCAAACTCGTCGCGCAACGCGAATCGGCGGCCGGCTGGGTGTTCGAGACGGCGCGTCGACTCGCCCGAAAAGCACGGACCGCGGCCGCCCGTCGCGCTCGGCACGAATCGAAGGTTTCGCCGCTGAATCGATCGGCACGATGGACGCGCGAACGGTTCTCCAAGGCGTGTCGTCCGGCGACAATCCACTGGCGCGTGATGCGACGGCGGCCTTGAGGCGACTCAAGATAGATCGGTGATCGAGGGAGCATCGCGTCGATCTTTCCGACACCACCAACGGTCCCATTCCATAATTTCGTGTTTCGCTCGGGCGGCGGCCTCGCTGCGCGTCGGGCTCCGCCGCCCGAGCGAACCACGCCCGCTCAATATTCAAACGACGAAAATCCGGCGAACGGCCGAAGTTTGGAGAAGAGACGGGGAATAGGCGACGGTACCGAAACTATGCTCTAAACTGAGAGGACATCCGGTTTGTCCGCTTCGGGTTGTGCCGATGAAAGCGATCTTACTCAGCGCCTTGACTTGTTCGTTCGCCTGGGCCGCGCCGCCGGTTGTGGACCCGGCCGACGCTCAAAAGGCGAAGGCGCTCGTTGAGAAGCTGGCCAGCCCGAAGTATCGCGAACGCGAGGCCGCCGCGACCGAGTTGCTGAAGCTCGGGCGAGCCGCCACGTCCGCACTCACGGAAGGCCGCAAGCACCCGGACCCCGAGGTCGGTTCGCGGTGCGAACAACTCCTGCCGCGCGCCCGGGCGCTCGACCTCGAGTTTCGGCTCGACCGCTTCTTGAAAGACACGGCCGGCACCCAGAAGCACGAACTTCCGCTCCTGGCCGCGTATCGAACGACCATCGGCGACGACCCGGCCGCCCGCGCGCTGTTCGCGGACATGCTGCGGATCAGTGGGCCACTCGTCGAATCGGCCGAGGAAGAACCGGGCCAGTTGACCGATCGAATCACGCGGCGATCGACCGATTTATACATGGAGATTTTCGGCAATGGGTTCGGCGGCTTCCGGGGCGACGTCGTGACGGCGAAGTACAACCCCGCCGAAGTGGCGGCGATCATGTTTCTGATGAGCCGCCCCGAATACACGCCGCCGCAATTCGACGATCAATTCGCGACGGTGTACAGCTTCGAAGGCCCGTTCCTTTCCAAGTTGAAGGACGAAAAGGCCGGCCCGGCCTACCGCAAACTGTTCTTCCATTTCATCCTCGCCAAGCTCGACGAAAACGTGATCAATCAGACCGTATACATGTTGAGCAACCTCAAGATTCCTGGAAGCGTCGAAGTGTTCGTGAAGGCGCTCGAATCGAACAAGGTCACGCAAGTGTACACGAAGGCCCAGGTCATCGCGGGCATTGGCAGCGTCGGTACCAAGGAACACAAGAAGCACATCGAAGCACTCTTGAAAGACGAGGCCCAGGTCCAGCCGTTCTTCGTGGGACGCGGCGGTCAGCAGGGTCAGGTGAAGGTGCGCGACGTGGCCCTCGCGGTCACGATCCATCTCAGCGGCCGGAGCCCGAAAGACTTCGGGTTCACCCAGTGGCGGACGTACGGGAACGGGGTCATCCCGTATCACCAACTCGGCTTCACGACGGACGAAGCCCGGGCCGAGGCCTTCAAGAAATGGGACGCGGCCAAAGATTCGCCCGCGCCGCCGAGCGTGCCGAA
>JANLUE010001528.1:0-1834 GCA_031363325.1 Gemmataceae bacterium | reverse complement strand
CCAGTATTCGTCGTGCCCGACGCTCAGAACCAACTTGTAATGTTTGAGCAATTCGGGATGAAATTCGAGGTCGCTATTCACGGCGTAGTCGAGTTTGTACCCGGCCTTCTCCGCCCACTGGACGAAATGGCTTTCCCAGTTGGCGAACTGACTCTGTTGCGGCCGATCGAACGATACGCGTCGACCCTGGATGCCATGTCGGCCGTTGAACGCGTAAAGACTGTAGCCGCCCCAGTTCGTGTAGGCGTTGTAAGTGTTCGTGCTCAGTTGCAACAGAATCTTCGTGTCCTTGCCGGGGTTCGCCGGCCGAACGACAAAGAACGCTTCGGCCGGAATCGTCCTGCCTTCGACATTGGACTGCGTGAACCGCGCCACGTAGTAGCCGCTCGGCCAATCGGCGGCGACCTTCACGCGAAACGCCTCCGGCCAGTTACAGCCGCGCGAACTGGCGTCGGAAGGGACCGGGTGATTCTCGCCTGGAACTTTCTCCTTCCGCCAAACGACCTTCGGCTCGGCCCCGAACCGCGAGATCGTCACGTCGAACTCCGGCCCCTTCGAGGCGACGTGAAACTTCACGTCTTCGCCGGCCACGTAACTCAACTTGTCCGTGTACCCCTCGACCGGCGCACGCCGTTCTTCTGGTTGCGGCAATAGGGGTGCGATCGCGCCGGCTATTGCGTCGGCCTGGCGCAGGAAGCCGAGGTCGGTCGGGTGCGAGCCATCGACCGTCGCTTCGCCGTCGTCGCCGAGCAACCGTTCGCCGCGAAGATAGCTGATGCCCGGAACCTTCGCCGCGATCAGCTTCTCGTGTTCCTTGCGGAAGGCGGCCCAGTTGGTTTCATTGCGATTCTTCAAGCTTTCGTTGGCGGGCGCGTTGGCATAGGCACGATCCTCGACGAGCAAGATCGGCGTCTTTGGCCGAGCCTTTCGCAACGCGGCCACCAGGGGGCCGGTGCGCTCTTCGACTTCCTTGGCGACGAGGTTCGGCAGGCAATCGATGACGAACACCGCGGGGTCGAGCTCCGCGAGCAAGTCGACGACCGCCGGGTCCATGCGGCCACTGCCGGAGAACCCCAGGTTGATCACCGGCCGTTCGAAGCGCCGACCGAGGATGGCCGTGTGAACCATACCCGGCCGCGATGCACATGCCCCTTGTGTAATCGACGTGCCGTAGAAGACGATCGGCTTCGCGAACACGGGGCTTCGCGGGACGGGCTTCCACATTGAGGCCGTGCTCGGCACACCGACCTCGACCGAAGTCACGCCGTTGTAGAGTGGCAGATAGGCGAGACATTCCTTGCGCCCGGCCGGCACGACGATCGCCGCCCGATTGTTGTCCTTCGCGCCCGGAGCGGCCACGCCGGCCCATTGCCATCGGCCGTCCTTTGCCGACCGATAGTACAGGTCGATGCCGCTCACCCCGGTCGCGGGCATGTGCGGCATCGCGAGTTTGTCCGATGTGAGCGACCACTTGAAGTGAACCGTCGACGCCTCGGTCGTGAAGCGAACCGCGAGCCCGGCCGAATGACGACTCAGGCCCCAGACGGCCGGGGGAACTTTGCCCTCCGCCCGGCCGGGGAAGCGATCGTACGGAGCCAGCGTGTCGGCCCAACCCTGACCCTCGAGCCCGAGCGACTTCGCCTCGTGCCAGACGATCGAATCTTTCGGGTCGGGCGTGCCCTTGAGCGCGCCGTCCTGGGAATAGGCGAGTGGAACGAATAGGAGGAGAGAAATGGCCCGAATCACGCGAGGGCTCCTTGGGTGAGGGAGACCATCATACCCGAGTTTCCGATCAGTTCTAAAGCCAATTCGCTTCGAGAATCCGAGTTATGAG
>JANLUE010001527.1:0-4443 GCA_031363325.1 Gemmataceae bacterium | reverse complement strand
CGCGTGCCGGCCAGCGGGCGAATCGTGACGAGATCGCCTTCGACGCGGGTCATGATCTCCGGGCTCGCCCCGACGAGCGTGGTCGGGCCGGCCTTGACGTAAAACATGAACGGCGACGGGTTCACTACGCGGAGCGCCCGGTAAATATCGAACGGCCGGGCCTTCGTGCTCGCCTTGAACCGTTGGCTGAGCACAACTTGGAAGATATCGCCGGCGTTGATGTACTCCTTGCATTTCACGACGGCCGCTTTGAACTCGTCGCGCGTGAAGTTCGATTGATGCGGAATCGTGACCGGCCCGGACGGGTCGATGTCCGTCACCTGCAAGTCGGCGACGCCCTGTTGCAAGCGTTCGACGAGTCGATCGACCTTGGCGCACGCCGCGTCGTAAGCGGCCCGCAAGTCCGTCGATTCGACATGTGCATGCGCGACCACGGCGACGGTTTTGCTGACGTGATCGAACACGACCATGCGGTCGTAGAAGGCGAAGCTTAGGTCGGGCAGGCCGCGATCGTCGGCCGGGGCGTTTGGCAGATGTTCGACGTAGCGAACGGTGTCGTACCCGGCGTAGCCGACGGCCCCGCCGCAGAAGCGCGGCAGACCAGGCACATGCGGGGCCTGGTACTTCGCGAGCATCACTTCGAGTGCCCGCAACGGATCGGCATGCGTTGATTCGACCTTCGGGCCTTTCGTCGGGTACGTCACCGTCGTTCGGTCGAATGCTTCAAAGCGCAGGAACGGCCCACTCCCGACGAAGCTGTAGCGACCATGTCGTTCGCCGCCGACGACGCTCTCAAACAGGAACGCCCAGTCCCCTTCCTGAATCTTGCAGAACGCGCTGACGGGCGTGAGGGCATCGCCGAGGAGTTGCCGATAGACGGGCACGACCGTGTGCCCTTTGGCAAGGCGGGTGAACTCGTCGAAGTCGGGGAAATAGCGCAACGAACGATCCTCGGCGGGCCGTGTTGATTTAGGGCCGTCGGCCAAAATGTTCGAGCCATCGTCGCCTTTCGCGACCGAAGATTTGCCGCCACTAGAATATCCCGGCCCCCGGAGTGGTTGATGGACTCATCCGATCACCGACAACTCACCAGCCTGCTCGCCGGCGATCTGGCCTGGCTCGAAGAGCACTGCCGTCGCCAGCCGGCGCTCGCGCGCGAGACGGGGCAGCTTCGGCTGGCGGCCGCGCTCGTACGCAATGTCGCGGGGCCGTTCCTCGAAAATCAGGGGACGACGCCGATTCACATCGCGGTCGTCGGCGGGGCGGGCGCGGGCAAAAGTACCGTCGTCAATTTTCTGGTCGGCTCGGTCGTCGCCGAAGCGAACCCCCAGGCGGGATACACGCGGCATCCGACGGCCTATCTTGTCGGCTCGGCGTCGAGCGGTTGGGTCGGCCACCTGGGCTTTCTTGGCCCGCTCCGCAAGCTCGACGAACCGGCCCCGGCCGACCTCGATCAAGACGTCTATCAGGTTCGCCGCGTGAGCGCCGGGCCGAACCCGCTCGGCGATGTGGTCGTTTGGGACTGCCCGGACATGACGACCTGGGCCGCGAGCGGCTACGTCTCGCGGCTCATCGAAGTCGCGGGACTGGCCGACGTGATCGTCTACGTCGCTTCCGATGAGCGCTACAACGACGAGGTGCCAACCCAGTTCCTGCACATGTTGATTCGAGCCGGCAAAGCGGTCGTGGTTGTCTTGACCAAATTGAACGAGGCGCAAGCACCGGCGGTGATCGAACATTTCGAGGCCGAGGTGCTGGCGCGATTGCCGAAGGGCCCGACGGGTCGGCCCGCTGTGCCGGTTCTCGCCGTGCCGTTCCTGAAGCCGGACCAACTCGCCGACCCGGTCGGCAAGGCGGCCGGGGTTCGCATTCCACTGTTGAATCAGGTGATGGTGCTCGCCGACCCGACCGTCGCCCGCAAGCGTGGCGTACGGAACACTCTCGACTATCTCGACGCGGCCGGCGGGGAACTACTCGGCGTTGCGCGCCAAGATCTCGCGGCGATCGAATCGTGGCGGGCGCTGGTCGACGCGTCGCGTTCGCAATTCGACGAACGCTATCGCTCCGAGTTTCTGAACGGCGAAGGCTTCCGGCGCTTCGACGAAGCCCGCGAACGCTTGCTGAACCTGTTCGAACTGCCGGGCGCGGGCAAGGGGTTCGCGGTCGCCCTCTGGGCGCTGCGGTTGCCGTATCGAACCGTGCGTGGGTTGATCGAGAAGGCGATCGTTCGGCCGCCGGCGGTCAACCTCGCCGAGTCGCAAGTCCTCGATGGCGCGTTCCGGGCCTGGCTCGATCAGCTTCGGGCCGAGGCAATTCGCAGGTCCGACTCGCATCCCGTGTGGCGACACATCGCCAACGGCTTCAGTTCCGGATTGAACGACTCGGCCACGGAGCAATTCCAGATCGCATTGCGGAACTTCCAACTGTCTTCGGCGGACGAAATCGAAGGAGCGGCCCGAGCCGTTACCGCGGGGCTCGAAAAGAACCCCGTCGCCCTGACCACGTTGCGGTCCGGGAAATTACTGCTCGACCTCGTCGCGATCATCCTGGCATTCTGGGCCGGCTGGTTCGATTGGACGATTTTGATTTTCCTGCCCCTGTTCGTGTCGATCGCGCATCAACTCGTCGAACTGTGCGTTCGGCAGTACGTCGAGGCGAAACGGTCCGCCGTCCGCAGTCGAAAGGAATCGATCGTCGCGCAAACCGTCTCGACGCCGCTGGCCGAATGGTTGGCGAAGTGGCCGGCCACGGGCGGGTCGGCGTACGAAAAACTGCAGGGGGCCCTCCGGCGCGTGCCAGAGACGATCGCCCAACTCCGTCGACTGGCCGAGCCGCGACTCCCCGCATGACCGAACCCGAGCCCCTTCTTCGAACGTTGTCACCCCTCCTGCACACGCTGGAACGGGACGCACGTGGCTGGCTCGACGGGCCGCATCGTCAGCCGCTCTCGATGATCGGTCGGGCCACCTTGGAAGGCCTCGCGACCGACCTGCGCCGCCAGTCCGACGCGCTCGATGTCGATCGGCCGCTTCTGATTGTCATGTTGATGGGCGGGACCGGGGTCGGCAAATCAACACTGCTCAATGCGTTGGCCGGCGCTTCGGTAGCACAAGCGTCGTTCACGCGGCCGACGACCCGCGACCCGGTCGTGTACTACCACGAATCCGTCAAGCCCGATCGACTCGATCCCGCCCTGCAACATTGCCGTCTCGCCGCCCACGACCGATCGGGCCTGGCGCAAAAGATCATCGTCGATACCCCCGACCTCGATAGCAACGACATCCCGAATCGCGAGAAACTGAAAGCGTTGCTCCCAGTCGCCGACGTGGTGCTCTACGTCGGTTCGCAAGAGAAATATCACGATCAACTCGGGTGGGAGTTGTTCAAGGAACAACGCAAGCGGCGGGCGTTCGCGTTCGTCCTGAACAAGTGGGATCGCTGCCTGCATCCCGGCGCGACCGGTCGGCGACCCGATGAAGACTTGCTTCGCGATCTGACCGAGGAAGGATTCCAGAACCCGCTCTTGTTCCGGACGATGGCGCAGAGTTGGCTCGACGCCGGGAACGGCAAGCCGGCGGACTTGCCCGAGGGGGAACAATTCGCGCAACTCCGTGACTGGCTCGAACTCGGCTTGACGCGACTCGAGATCGAAGCGCTGAAGGCCCGCGGTGTCGGCCAGTTGTTGGGCCAACTCGAGGCCGCGCTCGAGCAGGCCAAGCCGACCGACCTGACGGCCGAGGCGGAACGAACGCGAACGGCGTGGGACGGACTGCTAACCGCGGAAGCCGAGGCTTGTGGCGACGTTTTGGTCGGCACGCTCGAACCGTACGCGGCCGAGATCGAACATCACTTCCGCGTCGAAGGTCAGCAGAAGTTTCGCGGGCTGATGGCGGGCTACCTGAAACTGACGACGAAGTTGCGTTACGCCGGCACGTCGCTTCGCGACCGCATTCCGTTCATACCGTCGGTGCAACAGAAAGTTGACACGCCACAGAACTGGAGCCTGGCCGCGTTCGCCCACGAGTGTACCCGCGTTGCGGGCGAAAAGGTGTTGAACCAGCGGGCCGGCGCGCTGGTGAATCGACTCCTGGTGGAAGCCGATCGCCAGAAGTTCCCGCCCGGCCTGTTGAATGGTCCCGCGAACGAAGCCGCCCGGGCCGACTGGCAGGTCCGCTACGATCGTGCCCTGATCGACGCGTTGGCCGAAGTCGAGCGCAGCCTCGCCCGGCCACGCGGCCTGCGGCGAGTCCTGCACGGCACGACGGTGTTCCTCGCCAACTTCCTGCCGGAGACGGTCTTCGTCGTTTCGTTCCTGTTGCTCTTGTACAGGAATCTTGTCCTACACGATCAGCACTTTTCATTCATCGATTTGCTGATCCCATTCGGACTCACGCTGATCACGTTGATTTTGATGCAACTCTTTACGTCGGTGGCGCTGCCGAT
>JANLUE010001505.1:0-37994 GCA_031363325.1 Gemmataceae bacterium | reverse complement strand
ACTGAACCTGCAAGGCGACGGCAAAAAGTCGAACCGCTCGGCCATCGGGGCTACCGTGACGATCGAAGCGGGCGGCAAAGTGCAGTCCCGCGACGTCGTCTCGGGCCGCGGCTACCTGAGCCAGAGCGAATTGACCGTGACCTTCGGCCTCGGCTTTGTGGAGAAAGTCGACAAGTTGACCGTCCGCTGGCCGGGCAAGGACGCGGGCACCGAGGAATATGAGGTGCCGAACGTGGACCGCGTGATGGAGTTGAAGCAGGGGGCGGGGAAAAAGTAGTTGAGTTTCCGGGCTTCCAAAGGCGACGGTCAAGTGCAATATGCAAAGTTCGTGGAGCCGTTATGGAGTTCGAATGGGACGATGAGAAGGCGGATGCGAATGCCCGGAAACACGATGTCACCTTTGGCGATGCGATGACGGTCTTCGGCGATCCATTGGCCGCGACGGGTTTCGATCCCGATCACTCGGACGACGAAGATCGGTACATTACAGTGGGGTTGTCAAATGGCGGCCGTGTGATCATCGTATCTCACACCGACCGTGATGGTCGAATTCGAATCATCAGTGCGCGAGAAGCAAATCGTGGTGAGCGAAAGGACTACGAAGATGGCAACTTCCCCTGAATCGAGTGACGAGTTGCGGTCGGACTACGACTTTCGTTCGTTGCGAGGCGTTGTCCGCGGCAAATACTTCGATCGATATCGCGAGCGACTTCGTGTGGTTCGTCTCGCGGACGATGTCGCTGCCGCCTTCGCGGACGAGGCGGCGGTCAATGCGGCGCTGCGAGAATACCTGCGAAACCGAACGACGGAATCGACGAAAGCTTGATTCGACCGAGCGCCCGATCCGGAATTTTGCGTATGTCCCGACTTCCGCTCGCACTCATGGCATTCCTCCCGACCATCGGCCTCGCCGACCCGCCGACTCGCCCGCGGGGCGAGTTCTTGCAGATGCTCGACGCCGTCCTGTCCGGCTCGCAGATGGGGCCGGGCGATGGCTGGTTCAAGGACAGCCACGTTCGCTACTCCTGGGCTCGATTCCAGAAGCAGTTCGACCGCGACAAGAACGGCCGCGTCTCCGCCGACGAGTTTGGTGGGCCGGCGATGGCGTTCAAAGCTCTTGACCGGGATGGCGATGGCTTCATCACGGCCGACGATTTCGACTGGTCCGACGGTAGCACCTACTCGAAGCAGATGGCGATCGCGGGATCGCTCGTTCGACGCGGCGACCAGAACGCCGACCGCAAACTAAATAAAGCGGAATGGACCGGCCTGTTCGATCGGGCGACCGGCTGCAAAGACACGATGGAGCCGGACGACCTGCGTCAATTGCTTTTCCCACCGCCCCCAAAGAGCCCGCCGCCTGGTGGAGGCGGCCCATCGACCGCCACGCTTCTGATTGGCTTGATGACGGGCGAACTTGGTTCCGGTGCCGAAGGGCCGAAACACGAGAGTGCAGCGCCGGACTTCACGCTGACGAGCTTCGATGGCAAGCGAACCTACACCTTGAGCGACTGCCGGGACAAGAAGCCGGTGGTGCTCATTTTCGGGAGCTTTACCTGAGGCCCGTATCGCGCCCAGTTTGGGCGCCTCGAACGTCTGCATCAGATCTACGGCGATCAGGTTCAATTCATCAACGTCTACGTGCGGGAAGCGCACCCGACGAGCGGCTGGCGCATCGCCTCGAACGACAAGGCGGGCGTCACGTTCGATCAACCGACCACGGACGCGGAGCGCGTCGAAGTCGCGTCGCAATGTTGCGCCGCCCTCAAGATGACGATCCCCCTGGTCGTCGACAAAATCGACGACCACGTCGGCCACCTGTATAGCGGCATGCCGGATCGGCTCTATTTCATCGATCGGGCGGGCAAGGTCGCGTACAAGGGCGGCCGTGGCCCGTTCGGCTTCAAGCCCGGCGAACTGGAACAGCAGATCGCCGTGTACTTGGCCGAGGAACGCGCGATGGCCCAACGATTCCCGATGCCGCCTTCGACGGAGGCCTGGACCAAGTTGCCGCTCGCGACGACCGGTCAGGGCGGGCCAATGCCGGCCTGGGCGAAGATCACCGCGCGTTCGCTGCCCCGGGCGACGGCCACCTACCTCGAACTCGACGACCTACATCGCACCAAGAGCCCGCTCGATCCGAAGCTCCGGGCGATGGCTCGCTGGACCGTGGCCGACGTGCTCCGCTGTCCGGCCTCGAAGGAAGTCGCGCTCGCCGACCTGAAGTTGGCCGGCGGGACGGATGCGGAAGTGAAATCGATGCTCGGCGATCAGGCCGCACTCACCGAAGAAACTCGGCGTATTCTCAAGTTGGCGCGGCAACTCACGCTCGCAGCCTACAAGGTGACCGACGAACAAATGGCCGCCGTCCGCACGGACCTCGGCGACCCGAAGCTCGTCGCGCTCGTGCAATTGGTGGCGTTCGGCAACTTCCAGGATCGGATGCTCCATTCGCTCGGCGTCGCCGACCTGCCCGACGGTCCGCCCACCGGGGTACGTTTTCAGAAGCCGTGGGAGGGCGGCAACCCGCCGCCCCGACCAAAGATCGAAGCGATCGCCGACGCGACACTCGAACGCGTGACGGACCCGGACTGGCGGAGCATCGACTTCGCGGGCCTGCAAAAATTCATGGACGCCCAGAAGGCCCGTGAGCCGCGCGTCTCGGTCCCGACGTTCGACGACGTGAAAAAGTACATGTCCAAGGACGCCAAGCCGTTGCGGATCAAGTGGAGCCTCGTATGCCTGGGCCATTCGCCGATCCTGGCCGCCCCGTGGACCGGCGGGATGCGTTGGTTCGCCGAGGACTCCAAACAAGACCGCGTCTTCGAGGAACTCTTGTTTTGGGTGATCACCCGAGAAATTCAGTGCTTTTACTGAATGGGGCATACCGAAATGCTGCTCGCGGTCGCGGGCCTCGACGACAAAGCCATCCGGGAACGAACGCAGAAGTTGGCCGACGGCGACTGGACCGGCTTCCCGCCGGCCGAGCGCGTCGCCTTCGCCTACGCTCGCAAGATGTCCCGGGAGCCGTGGAACATCACATCGAAGGACATTGAGGAGTTGAAGCGTCACTTCGGCCCCGACCGGGCCATTGATGTGATCTGGTGGGCGTGTCGCTGCCACTACATGACTCGCGTGGCCGACGCGTTCCAGTTGCCGCTCGAGCGGGACAACGTGTTCGTGCCCTGAGCGAGTTTGCATTCCCACGACCCTAGTAGCCGTGGGAGTGCAAACGCAACCATTTCCCACCAGCCGCGCTAACGGTGGCAATTGGATTCTGGTGGCAATGCCAAAGCCATTTGGAATTCTCCAAATACTCGGTCACATCTGCCGGCGGCCCGGCCAAGAGTAGGTAGGGGACTGCCATGCCGGAGCCTGCGCCGGACACCGCCGAGACCGCGAGCCTGCTCGTTCGAGCCAGGACGGGCGACGCCGTCGCGTTCAACCGCTTGTTCGAACATTATCGGCCGTACCTGGTTCGGATGATCCAGTTCCGCATGGACGATCGCCTCCGGCAACGGGTCGATGCCTCGGACATCGTTCAGGAGACTCAACTCGAGGCGCTGCGGCGGTTCCAGGCGTATATCGAGAACCCGGACGTACCGTTTCGGCTCTGGCTCCGGCAACTGGCTGCCGAGCGGATGAGCAAGCTGCGTCGCTATCATCTGACAACGGCCCGACGGGCCACCGGACGGGAAGTCCGCATCCCGGACGATTCGTTCCTCCAACTCGCCTTGCAGTTGCCGGGTACGAACTCGACGCCGAGCCAGCAAGTCAGCCGCGAGGAACTCGCCGGCCGGGTTCGCGACGCGGTTGATCGATTGGACCCGGCCGACCGCGAAGTGATCGTCCTGCGGGTCTTCGAAGGGCTCTCGCACGAAGAGGCGGCCTATCTGCTCGGCATCGACCCGGCGGCCGCCCGCAAGCGCCACAGCCGGGCCATCGTTCGCCTCCATCGGCAGTTGTTTTCCGAAACCGAAGGTGAACTGTGACCACCGCGGAAGACGTTTCGGTTGAATCGTTGATGGCCCAGGTCGCGGACGAGTTCCTCGATCGCCTCGCGCGCGGCGACGCGCCGACGATCGAGGAATACACCCAGCGGTATCCCCGGATCGCGAACTTCATTCGCCAGATGTTTCCCACCCTGGCCGCGATGCGGGCCCCGGATCAGGACGCGTTGCCCAGTTCGACCGAAGACGGCGCGCCCGGTCAACTCGGCGACTTTCGCATCGTTCGTCAGGTCGGTCGCGGCGGGATGGGCGTCGTCTACGAGGCGGAACAGATCAGCCTGAGTCGACGCGTCGCGTTGAAGGTTCTCCCCTTCGCGGCCGCGCTCGATCAACGACAATTGCAAAGGTTCAAGACGGAAGCTCAGGCCGCCGGGCAACTGCATCACACGAACATCGTCCCGGTCTATGGCATCGGCACCGATCGCGGCGTGCATTTCTACGCGATGCAGTTCATCGATGGCCATACGGTCGCCGAGGTGATCGCGGAGTTGCGGACGACGAAGCCCGCGCCGATCGAAGGCGACACGACGCCTCCCCAGGGGTTGCTTTCGACGGTTCGCTCGGGCCGCAAGGCGGATTACTACCCCTGGGTCGCGCGCTGCGGCGTCCAGGCGGCCGAGGCGCTCGAGTACGCGCACGCCAACGGCGTCATCCATCGCGACATCAAGCCGGCGAACTTGATCATCGACCCGGACGGCCAGGTCTGGGTTACGGACTTCGGACTCGCCCACGTGCGGAGCGATGTTCGCCTAACGATGACCGGTGACGTGGTCGGCACGCTCCGGTACATGAGCCCCGAGCAGGCGACGCTTCGGCCGGGGCCGGTCGATCATCGTTGCGATGTCTATTCGCTCGGCGTGACGCTCTACGAAATGCTGACGCTCGGGCCGGCGTATCCGGGCGAGACCCGCGAGCAATTGCTGCGGCAAATCTCCGAGCGCGAACCGCCTTCCGTTCGCCTCGTCGATCGCAACGTGCCGGAAGAATTGGACGTGATCGTCCGCAAGGCGATGGCCAAGGACCCGGACGAGCGCTATCGAACCGCGCGGGACCTGGCCGACGATTTGCGGCGATTCCTGGACAATCGGCCCATTCTCGCGAAGCGCCCGTCCGCCTGGCAGCACGCCAAGAAATGGGCCAAGCGCCATCGGCAAATCGTCACGACCGCGATCGTCGGATTGATTCTCGCTCTCGCCGGCACGACGTGCGTCCTGTTCTTCAAGAACTCCCAGGTCGAGACGGCGAACGACAAACTCGTCAAGGCCCTGGACCACGCCCGCGCCGAGCAAGAACGGGCCGACCGGGAAGCGGACCAGGCCCGGCAGGCGAAGGATCGGGCCGATGGAAACTTCGGCCATCTACTGCAAACCTTCGATCGTCGCCGGCAAGTCTTCCATCAACTTTCGACCGAGGTTTCGGAAGGCGTTCAACTTCGTCGCGTCCATGTTCGCGACACCATCGAAGCGTTGAACGAACTGCGTGCCGAGCTTCGCGACGAACGGGACATTCGCTATTTGCTGGCGGTGGCGTATTCGGACGACGCGGATACGTCGCTCGGGTTTATGGACTTCGCGGCGGCGAACGCGAGTTTGGACAAGGCCGAGGCGCTCTTCCGACAGTTGCTCGTCGAAGCGCCGGACGACGCGGAGTATCGAAGCGGCTATGGGTCGACGCTCGCGATTCGGGCGATCTCACTCGTTCGACAGGATCGCGGTGCGGAGGCCGACCTCGTGTACGAGCAAGCGTTCCAGGAACTTCGGAGCGCAGGTCGGGCCAAGAACCCATCGCCGGCCGCTCGCTTTCGATTGTGTGAGGCGATCCTCGGGGTGTACGCGTTGGAGTCGAATCGGCTGCCGGTCTTTCGCTGCGAATCGCTCGACGACGCCCAACCGATCGTCGAGGAACTGGCCAACGAATTCCCGCACAATGAAATGTATCAGTGGGCGGCCATTTCCATTGTCGCGGAGCGAGCACGTTTGCTCTATCAGTCACGTCAATACCCGGAATCGTTGACGATGATGCGGCCCCTCGTCGAGCGCATCGCGGACATTCATCAACGCCTGAACGTGAACCCGAAGTATCTGAACGTCGAAAGTAATGTGATGGCCGTGCTGGCGCGAACGCAAGAACGCGTCGGCGATCCCGATGCGGAGTCGAACTATCGGGCCGCCCTGCGGATCATGCGCGACTACCTGAAGCGCTACCCCGCCGGCCTGGCCGCCCGGTATCGGGCGGGCGAAATCGCCCATCGACTGGGCGTCTATCTCTCGAAGAACCCGAAGCGACTGGACGACGCGGTCGTGGCCATGCGCGACGCCAAGGTCGAGATCGAGGCGGTCTATCGGCTCGAACCGAAGAACTCACGCCACGCCCAGGCGATCGTGGCCTGGCAAATCGACCTGGGCGACTTGCTCCTGCGGCGGAAGTCGATTGGTGAAGCTTCCGATCTCGCGACGTATCTCAATTCCTTTCGCGCGCCCGACGTGGATCTGGCCATACGCCAGGCTCGATTCGCCCTACGTGTGGCGGCCCGATTTGGGAATACGCCGGCCGAGCAAGCCTTCGTTCGTATCCATCACCGACAAGCGTTGATCGCCCTGGGTGTGGCGTCCAATCGCGGCCTGCGAGACTGGTCGCGTCTCCGCAACGACGCGGTCTTCGCCGAAATAATTGCGACGGACGAATTCAAACAACTGACCCAGTCGACGCGACGCGTCAAGGACGATTGAGTACTGAGTATTGAGTACTCAGTACTCAGTACTCAGTACTCAGTACTCAGTACTCAGTACTCAGTGCCGCGCGATGCATGTTGAGAACACAATCCAATTGACCACAAAGGACACAAAGATCACAAAGTTAGAAGAATCCAATTCGATGCTTTGTGATATTTGTGTCCTTTGTGGTGAGTGATTTCTCAGTACTGGTTACTCATTGACCGACAACGATTCGCTCGCCTCCGATCGATTCCGGTCACACTTCTCCGCGGGCCGGCCAGGTAGTTGGTAGGGACACGGCAAGTCTCGGCGGCGTCGGAGACGCCAATCACAACGCAATCATCGCGGCCGGCGAACACGGTTCCGGCCAGCTCCCCTGGGCGAATTCCGTTCGCACGCTCGGGTTACGGGCTCATTCCTTCGCGGACCGCCATCATCCATCGTCTCGGAGTCAACGTCATGAGCCAGCTCAAGCGCAAGAATCGCAAGTTCCGCCTGAACCTCGAATCGCTCGGCGATCGCATCGTGCCCGCGTTCACGGTCTCGTTCTCGAACGGCATCCTGACCGTCACCGGGGACGCGGCCAACGACCTGATCACCGTGCGCTCGCTGAGCAACGGCGCGATCCAGGTCAATAACGCCAACACAGGGCACACGCTCTCCGATACGTTCGGACTCATCGTCAATGGAAATGGTGGCGCGGATACCATCAACGCGTCCGCACTCAACACGAGTTTCTTCTCGCAAAACGTCAACATTGATGGAGGCTCCGGGAACGACACGATCGTCGGGTCGAATGGCAAAGACGTGCTGGTCGGTGGGATCGGCAACGACTCCATCGATGGACGACTCGGCGACGACCTCCTCGATGGCGGGCAAGACGACGATACCCTGACGGGCTCCACCGGAAACGATGTGCTGATCGGCGGGCTCGGGACCGACCAGATCACCGAGACGGCCAACGTGAGCTTCACGCTCACGAACACGACCCTGGCCGGCGTTGGACTGGATCAAGTCAACGGAGTCGAACTCGCCAACTTGACCGGCGGCAACGGGAACAACAACCTAAACGCGGCCGCGTTCGATGGCAAGGTCACGCTTTCCGGCGGGCTCGGCAACGATACCCTCGTCGGCGGCTCAAACGACGATGTTCTCAACGGAGCGGCCGGAAACGATCTGTTCACCGGAAACGATGGTAAGGACACAATGTTCGGGTCCTCGGGCAACGACACGTTCAACGGTGGTCAAGGAACGGACCGGGTCTTCGAGAACGGATCAAACACAGCGACTGCGTTCGTCCTGGCAAACACGCAACTCGTTGGCGTTGGCACCGATTCGTTGACGGCCGTCGAGGAGATCGAGATCAACGCCGGCACCGGGAACGATAGCTTCAATGTGACGGCCTTCACGGGCAAGGCGACGCTGAATGGCGGCGGGGGCTCGGACGTGCTGGTCGCATCGATCAGCAACGATGGGTTCCTGAGCGACGTCAACTTCACACGCAACCCCGGCGTCGAGCTGGTTACCTTCACATCGATCGAACGGGCCGTGCTCACGGGCAGCGACGCCGTGAACCAGATCAGTGCCCTCACGTTCAATGGCAACGCAACCATCAAGGGCGGCAAGGGCGGCGATTTCCTGACGGGCGGTCGCGGGGCCGATCGCATCGAAGGCGAAAACGGCGACGATTCGATCAGTGGTCGCGACGGCAAGGACACGCTGCTCGGCGGGCTCGGCGACGATACGATTCGCGGCGGCGAAGGAGACGATAGCATCGATGGCGGGCTCGGAAACGACCGACTCGACGCGACGATCGCCTTGAACGGGTTGATCACGAACACAATCTTCGACGGCGAAGGACGCGACACGCACACCCAGATCGATCGGGCTCAACTCGATGGAACCGACGCCAACAACCGCATCAGCGCCCAGGCCTTTTCCGGGCCGGTGACTCTGAACGGCGGCCTTGGGAACGATTCGTTGTTCGGCGGCGTGAAGGCCGACTCGATTTTCGGGGGCCAGGGGCTCGATTCGATCGTGGGCAATCTCGGAGATGACTCGATCGATGGCGGGGCCGGGGACGACATCCTGTCCGAAAGCGCGAACGCGGACTTCAGCCTCACGAACACCGCCCTGTTCATCAACGTCGATGGGATCGGGGGCAACCATCAATATGCCTTGCAGAGCATCGAGGCCGCTCAACTCGTCGGGAGCGTCGGCAACAACTCCATGAACGCGGCCAACTTCGATGGGCCGGTCACGCTCGTCGGCGCGAACGGAAACGACAACCTGATCGGCGGGTCGGCCGGAGACGATATTCAGGGCGGAGTCGGCGACGATTCGCTGACCGGAAACGCCGGCAACGATCGGCTCGATGGGCAAGGGTCCAACGACGTTCTCAGTGGCGGAGTCGGGGACGATACGGTCATCGGCGGATCGGGAGACGACAACGTTTCCGGAGGCGGCGACAACGATGTGCTGACCGGCGGGACGGGGAAAGACACCGTTCAGGGCGGCTCCGGGATCGACACCTTCGACGAAGTCCTGCAGTCGAACAACCGCATGACGTTCTCGATGAGCGACGTCGCCACGGTCTTCACCGACAACGGCGGGGCGGCCGTCGTCGATGCCCTGGGTGGGTTGGAGAAACTCAACCTGCGGCTCGTCAACGGAAACAACAACGACGTCTTCCTCGGCGATTTCTCGGGTCAAGCGACCGTTCAAGGCGGCAACGCGAACGATCGAATCGCCGGGGCCAAGGGAGACGATGTTCTCGATGGCGGCAACGGGGTCGATACGATCCGCGTGATCTCGAACGCGACGACCATCACGTTGACCGACGCGTCGATGATCTCCGAGGGGACCGACACGATCTCCGATTTCGAGCAAGCCCTGATCACGGGCGACGCGGCCAGCCAGACGATCGACGCGACGGCGTTCTCGGGCCGAACGACGATTGATGGGGCGGCCGGCAACGACACGATCCTGGGCGGCTCGAACGCAGACTCGCTGCTCGGCGGTCTTGGCGACGACTCGCTGGTCGGCAACGCGGGCAACGACACGTTGATCGGCGGGGCCGGCCTCGATCGATTGTTCGGCAACGCGGGCAACGATTCGGCTCCGAACCCGGGCGGCGACATCGTCAACCTCGGGGCGGATGAAGACGGCTTCGTCATCGAAGGTACCGCTGGCAACGATGTGATCCTCGTGAAGCGCGAAGTCGATGGTAACGGCGACCCGGTCGCGGTTGTCACGCTGAACGGTCAGGAGATTCGCTTCAACTATCTCGAAGGCGAAACCGTCACGGTCTACGGCCTGGGCGGCAACGATCGGATCGAGATGGACGCGACGGCCGGCGCGTTCTGGAAGGGCCTGTTCTTCGGAGACGATGGCAACGACACCCTGATCGGCGGGGCCCAGGGGGACTTCTTGCATGGCGGGGCCGGCAACGATTCGCTCGATGGCGGATCGGGCAACGACACCCTGATCGGCTGGACGGGCCGCGACACGATGGTCGGCGGGGCCGACGCGGACCAGGTCATCTCTCGCGATGGCAGCGTGGACCTGATCTCGGTCGATGGGCTCGATGTCGTTGATCGCGATGTATTTGACGTGAAGCGATCGGTGTGATGAAGGGGGACGATTGTCGAACGCAATACACCGGACACGTAATCGCCCGGTGTATTGCGTTACCATGATTTCAGGAAGTCGTAGCGGGTCAATGACTGTCGCCAAACACGAAACGGCGAACCGGCTGCTTAAGCGTAAGCGCGTTAGCTGCCGGATGGGGTTGAGATCAGAACCGCATCAACAATGTGATGTAGTAATCCAGGTCGTTTCGTCGGATTCCGCCGCCGGGGACGCTGTCGTAGCGCTCCTGAGCACCAATTCGCAGCAGGATGCCGTGCTCCGGGTCGATCAACGTATCGAAGGAAATGCGGCCGCGGATGCGATAGTGGCTGAAATTCTTCAGGTCCGGGTAATAGTCCGCCGCGGCGATGAGCTTCGAGCGATCGGAGAGTTTGTATTCGTAGTCGAAGCCGAATTGGGCTTCGGGCAGCCAGCGCTGGTTCACGCCGCCGATCTCGCGGGCGGCACCGATGCCCGCCCGCAACTTCAACAGCGACTTCTCGTCCTTGATGGCCGTGTACGACACGCCCGAATGGAGCGCGAGCCGCAGATCGACCACGCGGAAGTCGTCGTATTCGAGTTGCGCTTGCGAGAACCAGGCCCACACTTCGTCGAACGGAATTTCGTTGCGGGCCGTGAGCAAGGCTTTGTTCTCGTTCAGAACGTCGTCCTGTTGCGACAGGCCGTAGAAGCCGTTGAAGGTGAAAACGTCTTCTGGCGAGTCGTATTTCAAATCGAGCCCCGCGCGAATCTTCAGCACGCGCGAGTTGCCGTCGCTCCCTGAAATGCCGAGTTCCGCCCCGCCGCTCCACGGCGAAACCTCGCGGTCGAGCCCCGACAAGACCTTGCCATCCGGCCCGACGATCGGCCCACCGAGCGGCTTGGGCGGCACAAACGGAATCCCCTGTTGCGCCGACGCGCCACCGGCGCAGGCGAGAAACAGCACGAACGTGGACAGGGCGCAACGGCGCATTGGCGGAACTCCCGGGACGGAAGGGGACATAGTTCGGTGCCGGGAAATTTGGAAGGCCGGTTTGGTTGCCGCCACTCGAAGTCGCGGAACCCGAACGCTCGCGCCGTACACTATCTGCGATGCCGAATCTCGGCAGGTGAGACTCGGTCGTGAGCGCCACACCCGCCCGAATTCTGATCGCCGAGGACAATCCCCAGGGGGCGGAGCTCCTGGAGGCGTACCTCGCCGAGACGACCTACGAGACGCGGATCGCGTCCAATGGCGACGAGGCGCTCAAGGCTGTCAGCGAATGGAAGCCGGACGTGGTCTTGCTCGATGTCATGATGCCGAAGCTCAGCGGCTTCGAGGTCTGTCGAGCGATTCGCGCCAACCCGGCCACTCGGTCCGTCGGCGTGCTCATGGTGACGGCCCTCGACCAGCACGTCGACATCGATCGAGCCGTCGATGTCGGCACTGACGATTTTCTCACCAAGCCGATCAACAAGGCCGAACTACTCGTCCGCGTGAAGGCCCTGGTTCGCTGCCGAACGACGGCCGGCGATCTGCCACGCACGCTCGAGTACATCCGGGCCGTCGAAGAGAACCTGGCGTAAATGGCCGTCCCGATCGTCACGTTGAAGCCCAAGCGGGCCCAACCGTCCTTGAACCGCCATCCGTGGGTCTACGCCGGTACGATCGAGCGCGTGGACGGCGACCCGCCGGACGGTGCCGAAGTCGATGTCCATTCGAGTGCCGGCAACTTCATCGCTCGCGGCCTCTTCAACGCCCAAAGCAAGATTCGCGTTCGCCTGTACTCCTGGGTGCCCGAACTCCCCCTCGATCGCGACTTCTTCCGCGCTCGCCTGGCCAGGGCGATCAGCCTGCGCGAAGCCCTGGGGCTGCGTGGGCCGAATCGCGGTTGCCGACTCGCGTTCAGCGAAGCGGATGGCCTCTCGGGTTGCACGATCGACGAATACGCCGGCTACCTGACGATCCAACTGACGGCCCTGGGCATCGCCGGCCGTCGCGACATGATCGCGGACGTGCTCAACGAATTGATCCAACCGCGCGGCATCTACGTGCGGACCGAGAAGGGCGTCGGGGCCCTCGAAGGACTGACTCTTCAGGATGGCTTGCTCGCTGGCGAACTGCCCTCGGCCAACCTCGCGATCGACGAAGACGGGCTCTCGTTTCAAGTGAACATCGCCGAGGGCCAGAAGACCGGCTTCTATCACGATCAACGCGACAACCGTCGAGCGGTGGCGCGACTGGCCGCCGGTCGAACCGTGCTCGATGCGTTCTGTTACACGGGCGGTTTCGGTATTCACGCCGCCCGGGCCGGGGCGACGGCCGTCGACGGCATCGATGTCTCGGAGCCCGCGCTCGCGCTCGCGCGCAAGAACGCCGAGCGGAACGGCCTCAGCCAACTCACGTTCACCAAAGCGGACGTATTCAAATTCCTGGATGCGTCCGTGCAAGCGGGTCGAACGTTTGGCGTCGTCGTGCTCGACCCACCGAAATTCGCCCGCAACCGGGCCTCAATCCCCGAGGCGATGCGGGGCTACTGGCAACTCATCAAGCAAGGCTTGAAGGTCACGGAGCCCGGTGGGTATCTCGTCTTCTGTTGTTGCTCGGGCCTGATCGGGCCGGAGCCGCTGACGGACTTGATCGCTCGGGTGGTCGGCGAGGAACGTCGCGACGTGCAGATTCTCGATCGCCGTGGCGCGGCCCCCGATCACCCAGTGGCCGTCAGTTGTCTCGAAACGTCGTACTTGAAGTGTTTCATTTTGAGGGCGTGACGTGCTCCTCCGGGCTCGCCATTATGCGACCGGCGAACGCCTCGACGTTCGGCACGAGGCCGGGCGCATCGTCTCGATCGGCCCGGCGACGAACGAACCGGCCGATCGCGAAGCCGACTGGATTTCACCCGCGCTGTTCGATTTGCAAATCAACGGCGGGCTCGGGGTCAGTTTTAATTCGCCACGACTGACGACCGACGAAGTCGCGCGAGTCGTGGCCGAATGTCGCACGCACGGCATCGCCGGCCTGTTGCCAACGCTCATCACGAACGATTTCGCTTCAATCGAACACGGCCTGAAGACGCTCGTTCGAGCTATCGAAGCCGACCCGGTTATCGCGGCCGCCGTGCCAGGTTTTCATCTGGAAGGCCCGTACATCGCTGGTGAAGATGGCCCACGCGGCGCGCACCCGAAGGCCCAAGTCCGCGACCCGAACCTCGATGAATTCCGCCGCTGGCAGGACGCCGCCGGCGGACGGATTCGGCTCGTGACGCTCGCCCCGGAACGACCGGGGGCACTCGCGTTTATCGAAGCGTTGACCAGGGAGGGTGTGACGGTCGCGATCGGCCACACGGCCGCGAGCCCGGCCGACATTCGCGCCGGCATCGCGGCCGGGGCTCGACTGAGCACGCATCTCGGCAACGGCTCGCACGCGGTCTTGCCGCGCCACGACAACTACCTGTGGGAACAACTCGCGGCCGACGAATTGTGGGCGAGCCTGATCCCGGACGGCCACCACCTGCCCGCGAGCGTCGTGAAATCGATCGTCCGCGTGAAGACCCCCCGTCGCACCATCGTGACCTGCGACGCGAGTTCCCTCGCGGGCCTGCCGCCCGGCCACTATTCGGAATGGGGCACCGACCTCGAAGTCCTTCCGGGCGGCAAAGTGGTTCTCTCGGGAACCCCGTATTTGGCCGGCTCCGGCGTGTTCACGGACACTTGTATCGGCGAGTTGATTCGCATGGCCGGCGTGACGTTGGCCGACGCGATCGACATGGCCAGCGCCCGCCCACGTGAGTTACTCGGATTGCCGCCGTGGGAATTGAAGGTTGGCAGTGTCGGTCCGGTGATGTTGTTCGATTGGGATGGCGGGGCGATGGAGGTGCGTGCGGTCTATTGAGGGAGGGCAGTTGGCACAGCCATCGCCGACCTGGGTCTCGCCCGAACGGATTTGAAAAACATGGTTCTCACACGCGACGAGATCTGTGCGATTTCTCAAGCTTTGACTTGGTGTGCGGAGATCCCATTCTCCGTTGTGCCAAAGCCACCTTGCACAAGTCATGAAATCGAAGCAATGCATAGAATGCATGAAGAGTTGAGCGAGTGCATCAAAACGATAGAGCCGTCGAAGGAATTAGTGAGTCTAGAAGCACCGATTAAAACATCAATTGAATTGAGGATTTGCTACTTGTCGCTCTCAGTATTGATATCGGAACTAGGTTATAACGACGCAGAATGTCTAATGATCTCAAGATTGACCGTCCAACAGTGTGTTGAGTTGCTTAGGAAAATCCGAACCTCGATTCTGGCGAGTTTGAATTCGGAGTGAATCGAAAGTTCTGCATCGGAACTGGTCGAATCGGGCGAAGACCGAGTCGGTCCCATGTGGTAGTGATATTGATATACTAAATGACGAAATTGTCTCATCTGGATCACGGAAAAATGAATGAGAATGACGCCGACGTTCGGCGTGAATATCGTCATCCGCAATTCGGTCGCTTCCGTGTGGACCGAGTGGTCGGCTATTATGACGTTTCCACTTACGAACAATTGCCGTTCGGGTGCTGGACCCTGAAAGTGTTGGACATGGGAGGTGGCGAATTTCAAGCGGTGCCAAACGTCCATGTATTCAATTCCGTCACCCAGTGTATTGAACATAGTTGCGGAATCGGAAAGTCTGTTGACGAGGCAATCAGAAGTGCAATTGACATATTCATGTCAGAGGTCGAAAAGCAAAAGGCAAACAAACCACTGCATGACCTAAATGAGTCCGATTTTGTATGGCTTGGTTGGCAGCCTTATGTTCAACTGTCTATGCCTAACACGTGGCGCAAAAATCACAAGACGGAATGACCCAGGCGTTGGCTTTTCGCTCGGCGTTGACGTTCGACGCGGTTGGGAACACGACGGCGTTGATCGACCCGGTGGGGGAACCGGAAGCCCTGGATGTCGACACGCTCGACTGGGCGGTCGAGGAGTACTGGCGGTAATCCTCGGGCAACCGCACGCCGATCTCGGCCTTGAGCGACGCGATCTCACTCTCCGGTTCGGCCGGCTACTACTCTTCCAGAAACTGGAAGAACTCATCAGTCGTCATTGGCCGTCGCTCAATGGTTGAACAGGAACGCCGGGCTGTTGATCAGCGCCCACGCCAGGTCCTGGGCACCCGTGACGCGCTTGTCGCTTGGCGGCGGCAGCGCGACCGTGCCCGCAAGTCGCTGATACTCCGCGTCCTGCGAGCGGTGAATGTTTTGTATCTCCGCCTTCTGGGCGTCGGTTCGCTTGGCGGCGGGGATGGCGATCAGCTTTCGCAGGTTCTCCGGCACGCCGTCAGCGAGTTTCGGTTGCGCGTCCGACGTGGCCGAGACGCGGAACTTGCCGATCGTGTGCTTCTGGCCGAACTCGTGCTTCAGGGTGATCGTGAACAACGTGCCCTTCTCGTAGGTCAGCACGTCCTTCAACTCGAACAGGGCCGATTGCGACTTGCCAATCTGCGGCGAGATCGCCCACCCGGTCGTCGGGTTGCCATCGAGCACGTTGGCGATTGGGTAGCCCTCCTGCGAGAACGTGGCGACCGGCCTGTGCAAAACGATCGACTTCGATTCCATCGGTTTCTCGGACGGGCCGGCCTTCACGGTGAATTCGCCGAGCACGAAGTTGCCGTTATCGGCCCGGCCGGGGCCTTGCGCCGGCAGAGTCGGGTCGGACAGCGCTTCGAGCCGCAGGGCGGTGACCAGCGCGAGCTTGGACTTGAAGGTGACCGTGTAGGTTTCCTTCTCGGGATTCGGGCCGTTGACGAGGACCGTTTGATCGGCCTTGTTGATGTTCAACTTCGCCTTGTTGATCGAGGCCACGGTCGTCGGCGTGAGCAACTCCCACGTCGGGGCTTCGGAAATCCCGCGTTCCCAGTTGGTCTGACGGGCATCGACCTTCGCTTCGTGATCCTTGAACGTCTTCATTTTGCCGGCGAACTCGGCCGTCTGCGTCGCGTGGTCGGCCATGCCTTCGTTGACGGCGCGCAGGCCAATTTCGAGTTCCTTCGCCGAGGGCAGGCGATTCAGAATGGCGAGGTACACTTCTTCGACGAACTTCTTGTCGTCCGGGTTGGCCGCCGCGATCTTGCCGAGGCGATTGGCCGGGTCGCGCAGGGCATCGCCGACGATCGGCCCGTTCACCAGGTTCAAAACCGGCCCAAGCATCATGCTGTTCGAGCGCTCGCATTCGCAGGCGCTCTCGCGGACCGGCTTGCCGAACAGATCGAGGAACCCACTCGGCAAGTCGACGGTGCCATCGAGCACCTGCGACGCCCGCGCACCGACCGGCAAACCGGGCAAGCGCGAGGCCGACCCGGTCACGCGGTGGATCGCGTCGTACAGCACCTCGGCGGGCAGGCGACGGGCCAACGCGTGCGAATAGTTGATGTCGTCTCCGTCGTTCCATTTGTTGGTGGACACGGCGAGTTGATACGTGCGACTCTTGCAGATCGTCTTGATCATCTTCTGGACGTCGAAGTTGCTCTCCATGAAGTCCTTCGACAGGCGATCGAGCAGGGCCGGGTTCGTCGGCGGGTTGCCGGCCCGGATGTCGTCCACCGGCTCGATGATGCCGACGCCCGTCAGGTAGCTCCAGATGCGGTTAACGTAGCTCTTCGCGAAGTACGGGTTGTCGCGCGAAGTAATCCACTTCGCGACCTGCTCGCGACGCGGCTCCTTGCCGGTCGGCAAATCCTTGTGGGTGTACGGGAAGGATGGCTTGGCCGTCTGCCCCGTGCGGATGTGCGTGACTTCACCACCCCCCGTATCCGAGATCACTTCGACGAGCGGGACGGCCCCTTCAACCGCACTACCGCCAATTCGTTGGCCCTTGTACTTCGGGTCCTCGGCCCGACCGACCTGCGCGAAGAACGAGGCCAGCGAATAGTACTGATCCTGGGTCCAGCGCTCGAACGGATGGTCGTGGCACTTGTTGCAATTGAAGCGAATCGCCAGGAACAGGTGCGTCGTGTTCTCCATGGCGGCATCGGGCTCGCGGAGAACCTTGTAGTACGCGGCGGCCGGCTTCTCGGCGTTCGAGCCGCTCTCCGTCAATACCGCGCGGGCGAACTTGTCGTAGGGGGTGTTTTCGGCGACGGCCTTGCGAATGTAGTCTCGCAACGCTTTCGCGCCGACATCGCCCAGGAACTTGCGGTTCACCTGGAGCATGTCGGCCCATTTGCTCGTCCAGTGTTCGATGTACTCCGGCGACCCGACGAGCGCGTCGATCAAGGCATCGCGCTTGACCTGCGTGGCTCGAGCGTCGGCCAGGAACGAACGGACCACAGCGGGCTCCGGCGGCAGGCCGATCAGGTCAATGTGAATTCGGCGCACGAAGTCCGCGTCCGAACACAACTCGCTCGGCAATACCTTTACGCGCTTGAGTTTCTCGTAGACGAGCCCGTCCAGGTGATTGAACTGAGGCGGGTTCGACCAGGTGAAGCCGGAGCGGTCGCCCATGCTCACGAGCGTACTCGCGGAATAGGCCCCTTCGTAGCGGGCGAGCATCGTCGCTTCGCCACGACGAACCGTCGTGACCAGACCGGTCTTATCGACGGTCGCCACTTCGGTATTGGCGCTATCGATAAACGCTTCGGCCGTCACGTCGCGAACCTTGCCATCGGTGTACTTGGCGTACACGGCGAACTGCTGCTTGAGGCCGATGGCCGGGATGATCGGGTCTTTCGGCAGAACTTCGAGGCTGGCGACGCGCGGCGAACTCAGGTCGAGCTTCACGCCTTCGGAGATCCACGTCTTGACGAGTTCGTAGTACGGGTCGCCCGGCTGCCACACGATGCCGCCTGCGTGCGGAACGGCCCCACCCGGCTTCATGAGCATCAAACTTCGGTCCGGGGCGGCCCGGTTGAAGCGACGCCCTTCAAGATCATCGGTCAGGGCTCGATGATCGTACAGCGGGTCGTACCCGCGGAGCGAAAGCTTGAAGCCGTTCTTGCCGTCGAGCGAACCGTGGCAGGTGCCGGCATTGCAGCCGAGCTTCGACATGGCTGGCGCGACATCGGTGACGAAGGACGCTTCGTAGCGGGTCTTCAAGCCCGAAACCTTCGTCGGCACTTCGAGCGACTTGCCTTCGATCGATGCCTTGATCGCCCCGCTACCCTCGGCCACGGGCCGAACGAGCCCGGCCGACGTCGCCTTGACGATCGCCGGCACTTCAAGCTTGGCGATCCGCGTGACGTCGACCGAATCGCCGTTGTCGAGCGTGGCGGTGAGCAGAATTTGTGCGTAGTCGAACGTGTGCTTCAGTTCGATCGTCGCTGGCCAGGCGTCGAGCTTGGCGACGGTGCGTCCGGCCGGAATCTTCTCCTGGGCCGCGAGCGGCAGAGCGGCGGCGAACAAGGCAGCCAGTACGAATCGACGAAGGAACATGCGTTCACCCGGAGTGCGGAGAGTCAATTCGGTGGGCGATGGTGGGCGATTGCGAGCGTGGGCCGGTAGGTAGAGTGAAGTGTAGCAGATGGGCGACGGTCGGGCAAAGGGAGGACGCGAACCCGAGAATAGGCGTCGCGGCGAACTCACCGCGTCGAGTTATTTGGGAGGAGTGGTCGAGAGAACGACATCGCGGAAAGGGACTTTCGTTTCCGCCGGAAGCGCGGCCCCATCGCCCGAGACGAGCACGAAGGTGAGTTGAATCTTGTCGCCGGGCTGCCATTTGATGGCCTTCAATGGCCCGAGCAAATCCATGCCGACGTTTTTCGGTTTGTCGGGGTCCGTACGGTCGAGACCAAATTCCCACACGTAGTTCGACGACTCGACAGGTGTCTCCGCCGTCGCGTCCGCTTTGTTGACAAACACCCGGACCGCATTTCGCCCATTCCAACCTTCAGGCGACCGCAGGCCTCGAACGACCAGACGAGCCGGTCGATCGGATTCACCCGCCACGGCGCGGGCGAGCACCGTCCGTATGTCCTCGGTCAATTCGACATCAACGGTCGCGGTCTTGGAAGTGATCGATTTTTCGGCCGGTGGGTCGGTGCTTCGACCGAGGCCGGCGAATGCCAGAAGCAGCGTGACAATCGCGGTGAGTACTCGACACATATCGGCGGCCCAAATCCTCAGTTAACCATATAGCCGATTTCTCGACGGCCTCCAAGGGCGATCGCGACTCCGTTACTCGCCCGGCTGGACGACGTCAAAAGTCACTTCGGTCGGGACGAGGTCTTTCCACTCGCCGCGCCACGACTCGCCGCCCACGGTTCGCGGGACGAAACGAACCGTCATGTCGGGTGGCAGTTTGCCATTGAGCGGTCGCGTGAGTTCGCGGAAGGGTAGCGTCACGTCGAGTGCGACGCCCCCGGGGCCATGGCCGTGTTCGTCGGCCGACATCCATCGCTCGGCGACGGAAACCGAGCCGGCAAACGCCGGGCCTTCGGGATCCGGCTTGATCGGCTTGGCGTCGATGGCGAGATAAACTTCGAGAATCGCCCGAGGATCAGCCTTGGGATTGAGCTTTCGAAGTCGAAGCCGGACTCGACTGGTCCCTCGCTCGTCGAGGGCCGATGCGAACAGGGCACCCGCGTTTTTGGCGGCCCTTGGAGTGGCCGCCAGATCGCCTTCCGTCATTCGCGTCCAAGCTCCGGACGGAGCCTGCAAGCCGATCGAGGTCTTGGAAGTCGCCGAAACTGGGCTCATATCGCCTGCGGCCCGAGTCCCTTCATAGATGTAGCCAAGTTGGTCGCCGAGCAGGTCGCGTACGCGGAGCGGCTTCGTGGCGTCGGGACTCACACTTGGAAAGGTCTTGTCGAGCCAACTTTTCGCGGCAGGGTGCCGCTTTGGATTGATGCGGGCCCACGCATCCCAGAGCCGGTCCACGTTTGAATGGTGGAGCCAAAAGATCGGGTCGAACGGACAGCCCGCCTCTCCCATGTCGCCATCGACCCATTCGTGAATGTACCGATGTTGATTGTTCTCAAGTGCCCCCGCAAAGGCTCCGACGATTTTGTCGTCTGGATCGCCGCCGGCGAACGTCGCAAAGTCCGGCGAGTTCAGCAACAGTTCGAGTGCCCGCTTGCTGAACTTCGTCTTTACGATGGCCTGCGGAAAGGCCTTCGGGTTCTTGCGGCCGGCGTTGGGCTTGCCCGCCCGCGTGGGATTGTCGAATTCGGGCACGCCACCCGCGTCGAACAATTTGGGCATCGCGAAGTCGCGTTCCCATGCCCAAAACGGAAGTGCGAAGGCCTTGTGTCCCGAAAGCTCGGCGATCGCTTGCTCGAATCGGTGCACGTAAGCCCGATGCCACGGCAAAAAGAACCACGAACCATGTTGGCAGTCAGTCGTCACACGTGAATCGAGGCGGCCGTGACGCTCGGCAAAGTTTTTCCAGTTCAGCGGGTCGTTCGGCGGCTTCGCGCGCATGGCTTTGATGCCGGCCGCCAACGCCTCGATGTCCGGGGCGTTTGCCTTGAGGCCCGCGATATCGCGGCGGACGCGGGGTGCCGCCTGGGCGAACGATCGTTCACCGAGCGCGAACGCCACGCCGGTCCCCAGGAGCTCGCGGCGACTCAAGGTCATGGAGCCTCCAATTCCAGGCGAATAAACCCGTCGGGCTTGATCCCCAACAGGTAGGCAAGCGAATGGATCCAGGCCTCCCGGTCGTTGGCCCGATGGATGGCCTCCTCGGCCGGCGTGCAATGATGTCCGAGCCAGGTCGGCGTTTCCGCCAGGGACCAGACCGTGGCGATCCCTTTTTCTCGCGCCGCCGCGCCAAGCGTTCGGAACGGCGTCGATCGAGTTTGAACGGCCGATCGAACACGCAGGATGCGATCCTCGATATCGGGCAGCGACCGTTCGGGGTCCGGATCGGGGATGTACGTTGTTTGAAGAAATCGGAGAGCGTCTTCGTCGAGCGGTACATCCTTCTTGTAAAGTTCGGCCTTCGGATGACCCTTGAGCGCGAAGAAACGGGCCAGATCGAGTTGATTGCGAATCCCGACGCTCACGAGCTCCGGCTTCTTGGCGGCGATGGCCGATTCGACCAGGGCGTCGATGGGTGGGACCGTGGCCGTATCCAATCCAATGACCACCAGACATCGGCTTGGAGAATCAACCGCCCAGACCCGGCCTGGGTCTTCGAGCAGATGCACGGCCGATGAATGAAGGACGGTCGTTGACCCCGACCAACGCCAATCGTCGAGGCGAAACACGTACTCGCACCCGATGGCGACCGCGAGTTCTGTCCTTGGACCAGGGGCACCGCCGAAAATCACGATGTGGACGGGTCGCCCGGCCTGGGCCTCCGTCTGGATTCGCCGCATTGTGGACTTCGCCGTGTCGCGGTCGCCGACCAACCTCACTTCGCCGGCGACGTGCGTCAGACGCTTGTAATTGAGAGGCAGCCCGGAGCGATCGAACGAGTCTTTTTGGGCAGTCCAGAAGCCGCCACAGCCGAGAGCTCCGAGCAGGAAGCCGACAAACAGCCCGAGCGCACATTTCCAATTCACACGACCTGACGCCCGCCATCCGATCACGAACAGCGCGAAGCCGAAGCCGGTGAACCAGAAGAGGTCATCGGTGATCGCGTCGAAATAAAGGCTCGACCAGTTCGGCCAAATCGGCGAGCAGGCCGTCGCCAACAGGTCCTTGAGCACGTCGAACACGAAGTCTTTCACCAGAATAGCTGCAAACGGCCAAAGGACTGGCCGCGCTCGAAACCACCCGGCCAACTTGCGGATCGGGTTGGCTTCTATTGTCACAGAAGCGTCGGGCTTCCGCCGCCGACGAACGCATCCCCACCAAAAGAGAGTCATGAAGCAAAAGCCCATCATGAGATGAGCGGTCTGGTTTGATTGCCAAGTATACTTCGCTGTGTAATGTTCGAGCTCGTCCGATCCGAATCCATTCCGCCACAACACCGGCCAAAGTCCCGCCAGTGTGATCAAGAGAATAACAACCGCCCATCCGATTCGACCCATCGTGACAGGGACCAACCATCCGGTGTGAGGTGTTTCCGAACTCATGAGCGACCTCCTGAATTTCGGACGTTTTGAAGGCTCCGTAAACTGCGAACGGCGTTCCGTCGCCCGATTCGAAATGGTGAGCCGAGTCGCATCGGCCGCTGGCCGAACGAGGCCAGAGAAACGGCTCCCGGCGCGAGGTCATCCGTGGCCTCAGCCCGCGACGGGTTCCGGTCGCCCCATTTCGCGGAGCCAACTGTAGTGGGCGTGCATGCCGCCCATGAACGTGCGATGCGCCCGGTAGCGGACGCCGTACTCGGCGCAGGTCGCTTCGACGATCTTCGACAGGGCCGGGTAATGGATGTGGCACACCTGCGGCATCAGGTGATGTTCAATCTGGAAATTCAACCCGCCGAGCCACCACGAGAGTACCCGGTTGTCGCGCGCGAAGTCCACGGTCGTCTCGACCTGATGGACGGCCCAGGGGCGATCGAAGCGGAACGTTTCCGGGTTCGGGTCCGGGAAGTCCGCTTCGCCCACGCAGTGAGCGAGTTGGAACACGACGCTCATCACGACACCCATGATCCAGGTCACGAACAAGTAGAAAAGGATCACGAGCCAGAGCGGCTGAAAGAGCGCCGGGACCACAATGAACAGGCCGCACGACCAGAGCTTGCCGAGGACGAAGACGGCCAGGTCCTTACCCTTTGGCCGGGGGATCTTGTGCGGGCCCATCTGGCCGGTGGCGACTTCCTTGAAGTCGCCGTACAGATGCCAGCGGGCGGCCGTCACGCCGTACATCGGGAACAGGTAGAGATGTTGCCAGCGATGGAACCAACGTCGTTTCTGCTGCGGGCAAACGCGGATCGCGGCCCCGAGTTCGATGTCCGTGTCCTGGCCGGGCACGTTCGAGTAGGTGTGATGGAAGACGACGTGCTTCCAGTTCCACAGGTAGCTGCTCGCGCCCATCATGTCGAGTGAGCGGGCGGCGAGTCGGTTGATCCACTCGCGACGAGAATAGGCGTGGTGCCCGCCGTCATGTTGGATCGAGAAACCGACGGCCGCCATGGCCAGGGCGAGCGAAATGGCGGCCGGGAAGGCGACCAGGAGCGTGTTCGTCGTCATCAGGAGCGCGTACGAAACGCCGATCCAGACGAGGATGAACAGCGTCTTCAAGTACATGCCGAGGCAGTCGCGTTCGCTCAGGCCGGTCTCACGGAAGTAGGCGTTGACGCGATTGCGGACGGCGGCCTGAAAGCCGTTGTCGGCCGGGAACTTGGGCCGACGATCCGGGCCGGTGCGTTCGTGCGCCGGCTCGGGGGCCACGTCGGGGTGGAATGTCGATGGGGAAAGAGAAGGGGTTATGGTTCCTTGACTCATGTCCCTGCGCGCTGAGGTGTGTCGGTAAGGCAACAGAATTCTTACGAAATATTGGCCGCCGTGTCATCCCGAATCGTCGGCACATGCGGACCAAGCAGTCGGCGAAGCCCGCACGACCCGTTTGGCCGTTCGGGTCGAAATGAATTACCTGGGCCAAGTGATCGGACGCCCGACGCGCTATTTCTCGCCGAGTGGAAACAAGCGGCGGAGTTCGGCCGCGTCCGGTTGCCGGCCGTACTCGCAGACTTCAAACGCTTCGGCGAACTCGACTTTACTTCCCCGGTCGCCGTACAGTTCGACCAGCTTGTCGCGATAGAGCTTCGCCGACTGACGGTCGCGATTCTGAAACATCGCTCGAACCTCGGCGCGACGCTTGGTTCGCCCCGCCTCGTCCGCCGGGATCAGTTCCGGCCCGCCGACGGCGCCGCCCTCCAGGAATTGCGACTCCATGCGTTCGAGGGCCGCGACCTTCGCTTCCTCGACGGCATCAATCGACACGACCACGTCGGGACGGAACGGGTTCGGTTTCTGGAATCGATCCGAGTAGTACAGGAAGACGGGGTTCCGCTTGAGGGGCGGCACGTCGGGGAGGAAGCGCGGGACGGCCACCATGAACGCGGCATCCTGAACGAGAACGCCGGTGTAGCGATGGTCGGGGTGATAGTCGTTCGGCCGATGCGACATTACGATGTCGGCGTTCCACTCGCGGATCAGCCGGGTGATCGTCTTGCGGTTGGCGAGCGTTGGTTCGAGTTCGCCATCGTGGATCTCGAGAATCTCGGTCGTGATGCCGAGCGACTTGTCGGCCGCTTCCACCTCGGCCCTGCGCCGTTTGGCGAGCGCCGGCCCGGACTCGCGCCAGTGCCCGATGTCGCCATTCGTCACGGAAACGAACTTCACCTTGTGCCCCTGGGCCGCCCACAGGGCCCCGGTCCCGGCGGCCTTCAATTCGCAATCGTCGGGAGGAGCGCCGAAGCAAATGATCCGCAGCGGCTCGGCGGCGAATGTGGTCTGCGCGAAGATCGCGAGTGCAAAGGCCAAGAGGTTACGCATGTGTGACTCCGTTTTCGATGGGCCAGTTTCGCCCGGACAATAATCCCGAAATTCTCAGACTTCTCTTTTGACTGGCGGGCACTTGCTTCGGTAGTTTACCCCCTTCCACCGAAAACTCGACAAGGCCGTTCGATGTTTCACTCTCGCGTTTCCGCGTCGCGCAACCGTCGTTTGCACCTGGACACCCTCGAATGCCGTCTCGCACCGGCCACTCTTCAAGGGACCGTCTGGCAGGACCTCAATGCAAACGGCGTTCGCGATCCTGGCGATCCGGCCCTCGCGGGTCGGACCGTGTACCTGGATACGAACGGCAATCGCCAGTTCGACGCCGGTGAATCGAGCCTCACGTCCGGAGCCGACGGAAGTTACTCCTTCACCGGGTTGGCGGCCGGGACGTACGCGGTCGTGCAAGCACTGGACGCGGGCTGGGTCCACACGTCGCCGCGCTCCGGGCCGGTTTCTCCCACCAACGCGGCCTCGTCCGCGTGGAAGACGATTGGCCCATTCGGCGGCGATGTCGTCGCGACGGCCGTGGCGCCGGGCAACTCGAACATCGTCCTCGCGGCCGTCGATTCGGAAACGACGACCGGTCACGGCGGGCTGTACCGCTCGACCGATGGCGGCACGACCTGGAACGAAATCTCGTTCTTCAAGGACAATGAAGTCCACGCGGTGGTCTACGCGGTCAACGGAGTCGCTTTCGCAGGCACCTTCTCCGGGCTGTTCAAAAGCACCGACGACGGCGCGACCTGGACGAAGTCCGACATCGCCAACGAAAACTATCAACTCGTGTTGGCGATCGGCACACATCCGACCGACCCGAACATTCTGTTCGTCGGGCTCGAGTCCGGGTTCGGTCAACAGCCGAAGACCATCTGGAAGTCCACGGACGGCGGGGCGACCTGGACGAACGCCACGCCCGGCGGGTCGACCAACATGGCACCGAGCCGGATCGCGTTCAACCCGGCGAACCCGCAACAAATCGCCATCGCCTATGGCGTTGGGTTTGGGCCGTTCGGCGTGTTCACGACGACGAACGGGGGCGCGAGCTGGCAGAACAGCACGGGCGACCTGCCGGGCGGGCCGGTGTTCGATGTCAAGTTCTCGGGCGGCGATCTGTACGTGGCTGGCGGCACGCCGTTCTTCGGCAACTCGTTCGGTGTTCGTCGCTCCACCGATTTTGGCCAATCCTGGACTTCGCTCTCGAACTCGTGGCCGGAAGGCTTCGCGCGCTCGATCGCCATCGACCCGGCCAACCCGTCGATCCTCGTGGCCGGCACGGAACGGGACGGCGTCTACCGTTCGACCGATGGCGGAGCGACCTGGGCGTTCCATGTCGCTGGCACGGCCGGCGCGCTCGTCAACGAAGTCCGCTTCGTCGGGAGCAAGGTCCTCGCGTCGACGGGCCAGTTTGGCGTGCTCGCGAGCACGGACGGTGGGGCGACGTTCGCTTCGTCCACGGCCGGCATCAGCGAGTTCGCGACCACATCGGTCGCGGTCAACCCAATGAACCCGTCCGAAATGCTGCTGACCTACTCCGGGCTCAATAGCGGCGGGGTGATGCGTTCGACGAACGGCGGCGCGACCTGGAACCGGGAGTCGATCGGCGGCTCGAAGTTCATGCTGGCCAAGTATTCGCCGAACGGGACGGCCTATGTCGCCGCCAGTGTCTCCAATTCGGCCGGTCGTGAAGGCCTGTACCGCCGCGCCTCGAATGGAACCTGGACCGCGATCGGGCCCGATCTGATTCCGGGTTCCCTCGACTCCGACGTGCGGGCACTCGCCTTCAGCCCGACGGACCCGAGTCTGATCATCGCGGTCGGCCAGAACGGCCCGAACGGCGCCACCTCCGATCTCTGGTACAAGGCCTCCATCTGGCGCACGACGGACGGCGGCCTCAACTGGACCGTGGCCTACGTTCAGGCCCCCAACCCCTACTCGACGATCATCAATGATGTCGAGCGCCTCGCCAACAGCGATGTTTTGATTGCAACTCTCACCGATCAATCGAATCAGGTTCCGCAAGTCGGCGGCGTCCTGCGCAGCGCGGACAACGGCGTCACCTGGACTTTCGCCGGGTCCGGCGAGAACGGTTTGCCCACCAAGTTCAATGGCTCTGGCGTCGGCACGTCGACCACCGATGCGAACAAAGTTTACATAACGAACGGCAACGCCTTCCCGGCTTCGTTCACCTATCTCTCGACGGACGGGGGACAGACCTGGACCGGAGGAGCGGCCCCGAGCTTCGTCTCCGGCATGTACGAACCGGTCGTCGATCGCTTCGACGATCGAATCGTCTACGCCCGCGAGGCGGGCCAACGCATTGTCCGCACCCTCGATGGCGGCGCCACGTGGGCCCCATTCGACCGGGGCCTCGACAACGCCCCCTGGTTCTACGGCCAGTTCGCGCTGAGTTATACGATGGCCCCGACGCCGCGACTGGTCGTCGGCACGCTGGCGGGAATCTATTCCACCGAGTTGTATTCGCAGACGGCCGCGGCCAATTCCGTGACCGTTCAGATCAACGATGTCCGCGGCAACCTCGACTTCGGCAGCCGACCCTTGCCGGGAGAAATTTCGGGTTCGATCATTGAAGATGCGATCGGCGACGGCCAAACACTCAGCGGGTTCCCTCGCGAAGATCAGGTCGCGTATCTCGACTTGAACACCAACGCGCTGCTCGACTCCGGCGAGCCAGCGTACCGCACGAACGGATTTGGCACGTATCGTTTCACGGGACTCAATCCCGGCACCTACTCTGTTCGCCTACTCACGCGCGTGGACACGCTTCAGACGTACCCGGCCAACAATGCGGCCTACACGATCAACCTGGCCGCCGACGGAAACTCATCGGGCAACGATCTGGGCTTCCAGTTCAAGCCCGCCGTGTTCCAGGGCACCAAGTACAACGACCTGAACGGCAACGGCACGCAAGACGTCGGCGAGCCCGGCCTGCCCGGCTGGACGATGTTCCTGGACCTGAACGCCAACGGTTCGCCCGATACCCAGGAGCCACAGGCCACGACCGACGTCGACGGACACTTCACACTGAAGGCTCGCGATCCGGGGCCCTATGTCGTCTCGGAACGGCCGGCCCCCTACTGGCGAACCACCTCGCCGACTCTGGGGAACAGCGTCTACTCCGGTGCGACCGGGTTCGAGCCGAGTTACGGGTCCTGGGCCGATCGAGACCCGTCGACGCCGAACGTGACCGATCTCTGGTACGACTTCCGGGATTGGAACGGTTACTCGAACTCCATCTCACCGGAACAGCAAGCGCTCGTTCGTACGGCCCTCGATGGCTGGGAACAAGCGACCGGCGGCAAGATTCGCTTCACACGAAACACCACTGCCCCGACGGCGGACATCATCACGATTGGGACGGGCGACCTCGCGGCCCTCGGCCTATCCAGTCTCCCGAACGGCGTGCTTGGGGCGGCATCGTTCGGCAGCGGCGGCCCGAGCAACATGTCCAGCGGCGTCGTCTGGATGGACTTCGCCGAGACCTGGGACCTGACCATCGGGAACGGCCAACAATCGGCCTACGACTACTTCTCGGTGGCCCTTCATGAAATCGGGCACTCGATCGGCGTCGCCCACACGACCGGAGTGCCGTACACCTTGCCCGCCGTCATGAGCCCGAACCTGTTCGGCGAGTACACGAACCTTTCGGTTCTCGACATCGACGAAGTGCGTAAGCTCTACGGCGCGAACGACACGCGACCTGGGTTCTATCTGTCCCAGGGCGTTCGTGGCGTCGTCCGGGACAACTTGAACTTCGGCGATCAATCGACCGGCACGCCGCCGTACGCCGACCTGTATCTTGACTTCGGCGTCTACTTCTCGACCCAGCCAGCGGGCTACTCGCTCGTCGAATACACCCAGGATTACAACGTCTACACGCGCACGGGCTGGACGAGCGGCGCCGATCGGTACGGCTGGTACTCGGGCTTCAACGATCCCCTCCTCGAAGATTACATCGACACGGCCGACTCGACGTTCGCCGCCGACCTTCCGACCGGAACCTACGAAGTCACCGTGACCTTTGGCGCCCAGGCGGGCCTCACGTTCGACCAGATGCAGGTTTCGTTCGAAGGAACGCCGGTCGACACCGTCGACGCGATTGGTTCCACCGTGACTCGAACTTACGTCGTGTCGATCCTCGACGGCCAGTTGACCGCCCGGTTCAAGGATCTGGGCGGGGCCACGAACAAAGTCGCGATCAACGCGATGACGATCAAGAAAGTCGCCGACCGGCTGACACTGTCCATCGCACCGAGCACCTTCAGCGAGACGGCCGGATCGAACGCGGCGACCGGCACCGTGACACGCACGGGCGACCTGAGCCTGCCGGTCACCGTGAACCTGTCGAGCAACGATACGTCCGAAGCGACCGTCCCGACGACTGTCACGATCCCGGCCGGCCAGGCGTCGGCCACGTTCCCGGTGACCGCCGTCGACGACACGATCGCCGACTTGACGCAGACCGTCACGATCTCCGTGTCGGCGGTCAACTACACGTCTGCTTCGACGAACGTGTCCGTTACCGACAACGAAGAGTTCCTCACGCTGTCGATCAACCCGACGACCTTCAGCGAGGCGGCCGGGACCAACGCGGCGACCGGCACGGTCACTCGAAGCGGTTCGACGGTTTCCGCCCTGGTCGTGACACTGGCGAGCAGTGATACGACCGAAGCCCGCGTGCCAGCGACGGTCACCATCCCGGCCGGCAAGTCGTCCGTGACGTTCCGCGTCTCGGCCATCAACGATACCATCCTCGATGGACCGCAGTCGGTCACGATCACGGCCTCGGCCGCCGGCTTCTTCCCGAACTCGGCCGGCGTGACCGTGACGGACGACGAACGCCGAACCTTCACGAGTGCCAAGTTCGATTTCGGGACTGCCAACTCGCCCGTCGTCTCCGGCTTCACGCGCGTTCATGCGGGAACTATCCACAACAACTTCGATGGCTTCGGCTGGTCGGCTGGAACCATTTCGTCGGTCGATCGGGGCAGCCCGGCGAACAGCGTGAATCGGGACTTCAACGCGACGGCGGATGGCACGTTCTCGGTGAACGTGCCGAACGGAACCTACTCGGTGACCGTCACGATGGGCGACCACTCGATTCGTCGCGACCGCATGCAACTGTACCTGGAAGGCAGTCGTCGCGAGAACAATTTGAACACGTCGGCGGGCCAGTTCCACAAGCAGACCTACTCGGTGCGAGTCAGCGACGGGCAACTCACCGTGCGGATCGCCGACAACGGCGGTCAGGACCCGTTGGCCGTCATCAACGCCTTGGAGTTCAATCGGACGGGGAACTGACAGTTGGCCGCGTAGCCCTCTCGCGAAGCGAGAGGGCTATTTCACGAACGCACTTTTGCCGGGTCTCTTCCCAGAATAGATTGTGGGGGAATCCACCAAAGATCATCGAAGGTGACATTCCAAAGCCGAAAATCAGAGAAGTAGCTTTATCCCCATTCCCCGGTTTGCAATCGCCAGACCCGCACGACCCCGGAGGGGTCGCAGCATCATCTCGAATGGCGCTCACGTCCAAACACGGTCACTCCTTCTCAACCTTTCGTCGAACTCGATAGCGCCAAACGCTCAACATGAACCACATCGCGGCCGCGGCGTAGGCCGAACTGAGGATCGCGCGACCCCAAGGTCGATGTAAAGGCAATTCCCAGATACGGACGAGTCCATCCGAGTTGAGCGTCGCGAGCCATTGGTGATTGAGAGATATCGCAGCCAAATCGCCGGGGACCCGGCCAAAGGTTCGCCGCGCGCCGACATCGAACACTAGGAATCGCCTTCGCGTGAATTGGGACGGTCCACGTTGAGTCGGTCGAGAATTCGAGTCACACGACCATTGGTTCGTCGGAATGACTTAGGGGACTGCACGGCATACGATTCGGCGGGTCGAGGCCAGATTGCGAAGATCAGGTCGCTGGGACGGCCGATCCCGAGCGGATTCCACGTTTCGCGCGACTCGCCGGTCCAGGCGTCGAAGTACTCAAAATCGCCGGTAATTCGA
Organism: Gemmataceae bacterium; assembly: GCA_031363325.1. Taxonomy (GTDB): domain Bacteria; phylum Planctomycetota; class Planctomycetia; order Gemmatales; family Gemmataceae; genus SIAJ01. The sequence goes on along the minus strand of JANLUE010001505.1, from coordinate 7,256 downwards.
CTTTGAAAGACGGCGGTCTGGCCGTTCTCGACAAACCAAGGGGTCGCCTGGGCCGGGTACTCGCCGAGCAAACGACCGTTGGTCGCGTCCCACCATTGGGTGCTCGTGCTCAACTGTGCGATCACGTATCGATCGTTAAACGTCAACGCCACCGGACGCGATGGAAGCAAGAGTTCGAATCTCGCGATGTCGGCGCGCACGTCGCGCATCGTGAGGAGGAGTTGTTCGTCGAAACGGTTTCCGGGCCGCTCGTCCACGAGGAACAAACTGTGGGAGTGACCGAAGTAACTTCCGTTGTCGAACTTCGCAATTCGTTGGCCCGTTCGGGTTTCCTCGACGACAATTGCATCACCAGAAAAGCAATCGACGAACCACATCGGCCGATCGCCAAGTGTCTGGTATTCGAGAAAACGCGCGTCGGAACTGAACCGAAGAGTACTCGGCAACGCCGGCTCCGGGTCGTCTTCGAGCGCCATGGCGGCCCGAAATCGGTTATCCAAACTTCGCCACGCGTTTGCGTCGAGCAGGAATTCCCGTCCCTCGCGGTTGTGCAAGAGATGTGCGAACGAGGCCGGGCCACGATGCGACCGCGCCGGGCCGGCATATCGCGCTGGAATCGACCAATGGGCCGGCGAACAATTGGTACCCGTGTCGAGGTCGATCAATTCGAGCCAATCATCGGAATCAAAATGATCGCCAACCGACTTTTCCCAGATGACTTGTCGTTGGTCGTCTGAAATTGTCCGGAGCGTCCAGGCCGTTCGGAGACCCGTCGAATCGTCGCGGTAACGCTTCGCCGCCGTTTGAATCGTCCGGTCGGGAGTTGGAGTCAATCGATGAACCCAGACGCTCGCGAGCGCGAGCGTCGCGAGTAACAACCGAACGATGTTGAGACTCCAACGCCTCATGGATCGAACTTCCATCGGGCGGGCGGCCTGTCGATCAAGCTTAGAGCGAGATAATCACGCCCCATACTTCCCGAGTCGCCCCGCGTGGGCCATGGCCAAGAGCATCAGGTGTTTCGCTTCAAATTGGCCGAGGCCGCCGCGGAGGCACGCTTCTTCGCCGAACTCCGTGACCGAGTCCGTCCGGGCCATCTTTGCTCGGATGAGTGTCGGCACCGGGTGCCACGAGTGCGACTTCATCTTGCTCGGCGTGCTGTGGTCGCCGGTCACGATGAACACGTCCGGATTCAATTCCAACATGCCGGGGATCGCGGCGTCGAGCTTCTCGATCATCTCGACTTTCTTCGGGAAATTGCCGTCCTCGCCGGTGCTGTCGGTGTACTTGTAGTGGAGGAAGAAGAAATCGAATTGGCCCCAGACTCGTTTTAGCGTCGCGACCTGCGAGTCGAGCGTCTCGCCCGCGTCGAGTACGTCCATGCCGACCAGTCGGGCCAGGCCCTTGTACATCGGGTAGACCGCGATGGCCGCCGCCTTGAGGCCGTACACTTCCTGCATCGTGCCGATCTTCGGATAGCGCGCGAAGCCACGCAACGTGCAGCCGTTCGTTGGGGCGTCATCTTTCAATAGGCGGCCGACCTGGGTGATGAACTCGTTCACGGCGACGGCCGTCCGCTTCGATGGTTCGTCCGCCCCCTCGGCCGTGAGCGGCTTCACGCCAACGGCCTGGGGGTCGGTGTCGTTCACGCGATCGCCGAGGCCATCGCCACGGAATACCGCGACGAAGCGATGTTCCTTGACCGCCTCGACGAACACCTCGACGCCGGACACCTTGATCTGGCGCATCTTCTCGACCATCGCGATACATCGTTCGGTCGTAGGTCGGCCAGCCCGGCGATCCTTGATGAGCCCGTTCTCGAGCGTGACAAAGTTGCCGCGGACGGCCACGTCCTTCGCTCCGACTGCGAAGTTGATCCCGAGCGCTTCGAGGATGCCCCGGCCGATTCGATACTCGAGCGGGTCGTACCCAAATAGCCCAAGGTGCCCAGGCCCACTACCCGGCGTGATACCCGGCAGGACAGGAATGCTCGACCCGCAAGTGCCGGCCTTCGCACACGAATCGAGGTTCGGCGTGCGGGCGGTTTCGAGCTCGGTCTTGCCGCCGGGTTCGAGCGGCAGGCCACCGAGTCCGTCGGCCACGAGCAAGATTATCTTCGAGTCGTTGCTTTCGCGCAGGTCGGCGATCAGTTCATGTATGTTCATGCGGGGAGTTTACGCCCGGCCGAAAGTGACGTACAGTATTGTCGAGTTTGGAACGTGGGTTGGGGTGCGCGCCCCGCCGCGCGTCCGTACCGAACCGGCGGCCGACATGCAGCTCCCCGACGAAGCGATTGAATTCAATTATGCCGGGCTGCTCACGCCGCACGCGGATGCGTTCACTCCCCTCGCGGAACTCCAGTCGGCGCATTATCTTCGGCCGGAACGGCTCGAAGCGGTCAAACAGCAGCTGATGCAAGTCCGCCAACAGGTCGCGGCCGAACGTCAATCGCAGGCGAATGTTCCGCCCAAGATGCTCCCCCTCGATACGGGGTTCATCGACTTGCCCGCCAAGTTGATGGATCAGTATCGCCGCAAAGGAGAGAACAGCGAACTCGGCAAGATCATGGCCCAGGCCACGAAACTGCGTGAGAACGTGGATCGTGTGGTCGTGCTTGGGATCGGCGGCTCGTACCTCGGCGCGAAGGCCCTCTTCGACGCACTCGGTCAAACTTACCACAACGAACTTCCCGATCGCATGCGGCTCGGCAAGCCGCGCATGTACTTCGAAGGCAACGCGGTCGATAACGACGCGCTTCAAGACCTGCTCGACCTGTTGGAGAACACCTGCGTCGACCCCGAGCTCCGGGCCGAACGTTGGGGAGCGGTCGTCATCTCCAAGTCGGGCGGGACACTTGAGACCGCGAGCATCTATCGCGTCGTGCGGGCGGAACTGGCTCGGTTCTACGGCAACAACCCCCAGGAACTGCGGCATTACATCGTTCCCGTGACGGGCCCGGCCGGCAAGCTTCGCGACCTGTGCGTGGCCGACGGCTTCGCCGACAACGAAGTCCTCAAGATCCCCGATGGCGTCGGCGGTCGATTCTCGGTCTTCACGGCCGTCGGCCTCTTGCCCGCCGCGATCCTGGGGCTCGATACGCTCGCGCTCCTTCTCGGTGCCTCGACGATGACGCGGCGGTTCCTCGAAGAGCCATTCGAACGGAACCCCGTTCTGCAATATGCCGCCGTGAATCACCTGATGTCGGAGGAACTCGGCAAGCACACGCGAGTGATGGCCGTCTGGTCGAAGAAACTCGAAGCGCTCGGCTGGTGGTACGACCAACTCCTCTCGGAGTCGTTAGGCAAGCAGGGTAAAGGCCCGACGCCGATCACCGTTGTGCAGACGCGCGACTTGCACTCGCGTGGCCAACAGCATCAGGATGGCACGCGGGACAAGCTGATCAACAACGTGTTCGTGAAGGGCACCCGCCACGCGCCAATTCAGATCGGCATGGCCGACCGCAACGAAGACGACCTGAACTCGCTGGCCCGTAAAACGCTCCCCGACGTGCTGAACGCCGCCTACCAGGGCACAAACCAGGCCTACGCCGAATCGGCCCGCGCCACGAGCGAACTTATCCTGCCGACCCTCTCCGAACACACGATGGGCCAGGTGATGCAAATGTTGATGTTGGCCACCGTCGTGGAAGGCCGACTGTTGGGCGTGAACCCGTACGGCCAACCTGGCGTCGAGGCGTACAAAAAGAACATGATTCGGATTTTGAGGGAGCCGAAGGGGTAGGCCCAATTTCATTGTGAGAGAGATGAGCACAGCCACTGTGACCCCGAAGGTACCTGACTGCGGCTCGGAACGCCTCCTGGCGGAGCTCGAGTCGTTGCCCTTCGTCGAATCGGACGGAGTGCCCATGGAAAGTCACTGGCACCTCCGGTGCATGACGCTCCTCATCGAACAGATCGACGACTATCTGGCGGGCCGAACCGACTATTACGTCGGCGGCAACATGTTCATCTACTACAGCCCGGAGCAGGTGCGGAACAAAGACTTCCGCGGCCCGGACTTCTTCTTCGTGTGGGACACGCACCGTCAGCCGATGCGAGACTATTGGGTCGTATGGGAAGAAGACCTCAAGACGCCCGACGTGGTGATCGAACTCCTGTCGCGCTCGACCAAACAAGAGGATGTCGGGCCGAAGTCCAAGATCTACCGGGAAATTCTGAAGGTCGGCAACTATTTCGTCTTCGACCCGGACACGAACGTGCTCGAAGGTTGGCGGCTGGAAAAGAAGCGCTACGTGCCAATTCGACCCGACGAGCGTGGGCGACTGTATTGCGACGAACTGGAGCTGTTCCTGGGCTCGTGGCCGGGCGAGATTAGCGGCTACGACGCGAAGTGGCTGCGGTTCTTCGACAAAGAGGGTCGCGTGCTGCCGACCGGATCGGAACGGGCGAAGGCCGAGCGACTGCGGGCGGAAGCGGAGATGCACCGGGCCGAGACGGAGAAAGGACGGGCCGACTTGGCGGAAGCCGAGGTCGCCCGCTTGAACGCGATGCTCGCGAAATCCCGGACGAATCCGTAGATCGAAGCGAAATCGTTTGTCGAACCGCGCGCGGCGTTGCCATGGAAATCTCGATTCGACCCGATCACAGCTCGTTCGCTTCTCCTCCGACGTAGCGATTGCGAATTGTCTATCTCCCACCTCCCGACCGGGAACAGAAACGGCTCGTCGCACTGAGCCGTTTCTGTTCATGGCTGTGTTACTAGCCGTTTTGCGCCGCGAAGGCGATCATGTTGTGATCGACAACGAAGTCGACAACATCCGAAACTGGCGCGTCGATCAGATTCTGACGAGCGACTTGTTCGGGTTACCGACGACACGTCCACAATGGATGGAGCCCGTGTTGGAAGAGCGTCAGAGCCTTCTGACCAAGTCGAAACTCACACCGGCCGACCGCCGGCGCGTGGCGGAGCTTGAAGAGAAGATCGGCGATTTGCCCGTGGGAAACACGGCGGCTAGGTCAAGGAACGAGCCGAAATGCGTCGAACAATGGATTTGCTGAAGAAGGAGCTCGGTCTCGCCCAATGATTCGCATTCGCAACCTGCTGCTCCCGCGATCCTCGAATCTCGCGGTCGAGCCGAGAAAGAAACGCTCGTTCGAGAGCATGTGAATGGCGCAATCCAGTTTCAATTCAAGAAATCGATCTACGCGAACAAGGTTGTCAAGGACGCGCTCGTCGTCGCTCAGCACTCGAAATGCGCGTTTTGCGAATCGGCCTTCCTCCACGTCGCGTTCGGCGCGGTCGAACACTTTCGGCCAAAGTCCGGAGTCAAGCAACGCGCTTCCGACCCTCTCTCGCGTCCGGGGTATTTCTGGCTTGCCTACGAGTGGTCGAATCTCCTGGTCGTGTCATCGCTGCAATGAGCAATCAAGAAGAACCTGTTCCCCTTGCGACGTCCTGCGCCAAACTCTCGATTTTCGCGACATACTTCGAAGCGTCTCCGATGCTCGATTTGTCAATCAACTGGCCCAAGTCGAATCGAAGATTCGTAAATGTACCGAGGACAACGCCGAGTTCGCCGCCATGGCTCGGGCCAATTTCCAGAACCTCGACCGCTGAGTTGGCGCTCCCCTACCAATAAAACACTGGAAGACGCAACGTCACCCCCCGAATTGAGGCCACATGCCAGCCACGATCATTATCTTCGGCGCGTCCGGCGACCTGACTTCGCGCAAGCTCATCCCCGCCCTGTTTCGGCTCGATTCGATGGGCCTGTTGCCCGAGGACGCGAACGTCGTCGGTGTGGCGCGAACGAACTACACGTCCGAGGCGTTCCGCCAATTGATGGAGCCGAAGGTCAAAGAAGCGATCGTCGCCATGGAGGAGAGCTGGTACCCCGGCACGTGGAACCGCTTCGCCCGGCGATTGCACTACGTGCCGGGCGACGCGGCCGAGCCGGGTGGCGTGCAACACCTGGCCGACTGGCTCAAGAAGCACGAAGGCGACAAGGGCGGCGATCGGCTTTACTATTTCTCCGTCGCGCCGGAACTCTACACCAAGATCGCCGGCCGACTCGGCGAGGCCGGCTTCACCAAGGAAGACGGCGGCTTCCGGCGGCTCGTCGTCGAGAAGCCCTTCGGCCACGACGTGCCCAGTGCGCTCAAGGTCAATGAAGAACTGCATCAACACTTCCGCGAAAAACAGATCTATCGCATCGATCACTACCTCGGCAAAGACACGGTTCAGAACATCCTGGTGTTTCGGCTCGCCAACTCGATGTTCGAGCCGCTCTGGAATCGGCGCTACATCGACCACGTGCAGATCACGGTGGCCGAGAAGGTTCCGGTCGGCAAGCGGGCCGGTTACTACGACACGAGCGGCGTCCTGCGCGACATGATCCAGAGCCATTTGCTCCAGGTGATGACTCTCGTCGCCATGGAGCCCCCGAGTCGACTCACTTCCGATCGACTTCGCAATGAAAAAGTCAAAGTGCTCGATTCGATCGTGGCCCCATCGGCCGATGAAGCGTGCGCCTGCGTGGCGCTCGGGCAATACGAGGGGTATTTGAACGAACCCGGCGTGCCGAAGACGTCGCGAACGCCGACGTACGCGGCCGTGAAGCTGCAAATCGAAAACTGGCGCTGGAAGGGCGTGCCGTTCTATTTGCGAAGCGGCAAAGCCCTGCGAAGCCGTTACAGCGAAGTCGCGATCCAGTTCCGCGACCCGCCGTTCCGCCTGTTCCCGCAACTCGCCGGCCACGAACCCGAGCCGAATCGGCTGACGATCGTCGTGCAACCGAACGAGGGGATCAAGCTCACGTTTCAAACGAAAGTGCCATCGATCGACGGCAGCGCCTTGCAATCGCGCGACCTGTTCTTCGACTACAAGGGCACTTACGGCGCTCTGCCCGAAGCCTACGAACGCCTGCTGTTGGACGCGCTCCAGGGAGACGCATCGCTGTTCATGCGCGGCGACGAGATCGAGCGTTCCTGGGAAATCATGGACCCCTTGATCAAAGCCACCGAGTCGGCCAATGGCCCGCCGATCCAGAGCTACGCGAGCGGCAGCGACGGCCCCGCGAGCGGCGACGAGTTGCTGGCGAGAGACGGAAGGAAGTGGCAGAAGATTGGGTGAGTGTGAAAGGGATGTGCGTATTTTTCAACTTCCTGCACCTGGATTCTTTCGCCGCACAGCCCTCCGCTCGGCAGTACGCGAGTAGCTGTCCATTCTATGCGCGCGGTCGGGCGGCCTGAAGCTCGGTCAGGTTGGCTGGGGAGATTGGCGGGCCAAGCACGCGA
>JANLUE010001493.1:0-2690 GCA_031363325.1 Gemmataceae bacterium | reverse complement strand
CAAAGAAATTCGTGTAGGCGCGGCCCCAGTGACCGCGTCCGGGCTACCCCGCCCTGTGGCCGATGACCGACATTGGCGGGGGCATCTTCTCGCTCGTCACACTGGCGATCTTCCTGCGGTTCTGGAAGCCGAAGAATGAGTTTCGATTCGGCGCGGACATGCCGACCGGCCCGGCCGACCCGAAGGCCGTCGCCTGCGACCCGCACGCCAAGGAGTCCGCGGAACTCCTGGTCGCGAGCGACAAGGGCGCCGAAGTCCCCCTCACCGCGAAGAGCATCGCCCTGGCCTGGTCGCCGTGGGTGATCACATCGATCCTGTTACTGGCGAGCGGCATGGTTCGGCAAGCGGAGACCGCGAACAAAGCGTCGCTCGACTTGGGTTTCGTTCGCTCGTACTACGAGATCCCTGTTCCGACCCTGCACAAGGAAGTCGAGCGGGCCGATCGATTGCAGAAACCAGGCGCCGTCGGTGCCGAACGCACGGAGGCGGCCATCATCAAGATCAACTGGCTCACGGCCCCGGGAACGGCGGTGTTCTTCGCGGTGATCGTTTCGGCCATCGTGCTCCGCGTTTCACCCAAGCAGGTCTACGCCGTCGTGCGTCGAACGGTGATTCAGATGAAAGTCCCAATCCCGACAATCGCCTGCATGTTGGGATTGAGTTACGTGACGAAGTATGCCGGCATGGACGCGACGCTTGGGATCGCGTTCGCCGAAACCGGCGTCATGTATCCGTTTTTCGGCGCGATGCTCGGCTGGCTGGGTTGTTTCCTGACCGGGACCGATGCCGGAAGCAACGCCCTGTTCGGCAGCTTGCAGAAGATCACCGCGACCGAAGTCTACGCGGCCCATAGCACCGGCGCGATGGCGAACCTGAGCCTCGATCAAGCCCAGACATTGATTTGCACGGCCAATAGTACCGGCGGCGTGATGGGCAAAATGATCGACGCCCAGAGCATCTGCGTCGCGACGGCCGGGACAAATCAGATCGGCAAGGAAGCGGACATCTTCAAGGCGGTGATCTGGCACTCCGTGTTGCTGGCGTCGATCGTCGGCTTGATGACGCTCGTCCAGGCCTACGTGTTCCCGTTCACGACCATGGTCCCGAAGTAGAAGTTCTCGCATTCCAGGCGAGCCGGTGTGGCGTAAGCCCGCCGGGTCGAATCCGGGACGACTCCGCGCAGACTCTGGTGATTCGATAGAGAAACACTACGCCGCCCGCACGCCCGGAAATGGCAGCGTCACCACGGGCTCGGGGTTCGCCTTCTTCGGCCGGGCGGCGATGTCGAACAGGCCGAAGATCTCGTCTTCGGTCAGACCGAGCACCGGTGGGGCGTCGTTCTGTTCCAGCAGGTCGTTGAAGATTTTGCGCTTGGCCTCCAGCACCTCGGCGATGCGGCGTTCGATGGTGTTCTCCGCGATGAATCGCGTCACCGTGACCGGCAACGTCTGGCCCACGCGGTGGGCCCGGTTGATCGCCTGATCCTCGACGGCCGGGTTCCACCAGCGATCGAACAGGAACACGTAGTTCGTGAACTGCAGATTCAGCCCGACGCTGCCGGTCCCATAGCTCATCAAAATCACATGCTTCGATGGGTCGGCCTTGAAGCGATCGATGATGCCGGGTCGATCCTTGGTCGGAATCTTGCCGTGAAACTGCAACGGGCCGAACTCCTTCAGCGCGTCGGCCAGGACTTCGAGCGGCTCGACCCATTGCGAGAACACGATCGCCTTGCGGCCGTTGGCGGCCACTTCCTCCATGTCGGCCACGAGTTGTTCGAGCTTGGCGCTCGCACCCGTCACGGGGTCGAAATTGCAAATCTGCTTCAAGCGCATGACGAGCTGAAACACGTGCTGCACGGAAATCGTCTCGCCGAGCGAGTTCAGGCGGACGATCCCCTCCTTCTCGGCGAGGTCGTAGGCCTCGCGTTGCGGTGGCGTCAATTCCAACGGCAGATCGTGAACCGTCTTCGCCGGCATGTCCGATTGAACGTCGTCCTTGGTTCGCCGCAGGATGCAGTCGCCCGTCATGGCCGGCAGGCGCTTCGACGGCGTATCGCGGGGGATTCGGCCCGGATCGACGAAATCAAAAATGTTGATGAGATCTTCGGGGCGGTTCTCGATGGGCGTGCCGGTCATCGCCCAGCTTCGCAATCGGCGCACCGAGCGCACAACCTGGGCGGTCTTCGAGTCGTAATTCTTGATTCGTTGCGCTTCATCGAGCACAACGAGGTCGAACGCCGCCCGGTCGTCTTGTAGAAATTCGGCGTCGCGGGTCAGCAGTTCGTAATTGATGAGCTTGACCGGGCAATTCGAGACGAACCAGGTGGCCCGACGCATCTGGGTGTCGCCGGCGAAGGTCTCGAAGGGCAGGTCGGCCGCCCACAGTTTCAACTCGCGGGCCCAGTTGAACACGAGCGGCTTCGGACAAACGATCAACACCTTGCGAATCATGCCCGCCTGGATGAGCAAGCGAATCGCCAGGATCGCCTGGGCGGTTTTGCCGAGGCCCATCCCGTCGGCGAGCAGGGCCGAGTGGCGCGGCATCAGGAACGCGATGCCTTCGAGTTGATACGGGAACGGCGTGAACGGCACTTCGACCGACTTGGTGCCGATCAGGTGATCGATGGGCGGTTGCAGCAAGTAGAGTAGCCGATCCTTGAACAGAACGGTCTCGGCCGTCGGCCGCGG
>JANLUE010001476.1:0-15967 GCA_031363325.1 Gemmataceae bacterium | reverse complement strand
CGAGCCGCAAGCGACCCCGGCCGTGTTCGACGGCCGACTGTTCACGGTCGGCTTCACCGGCGTCGTACACGCACGCGATGCGGCCACCGGGAAGAAGATTTGGTCGACCGACCGCGTCGCCGATCATGGGGCGACGCCCGTGCAATTCGGCTTCGCGGCGAGCCCGATCGTTCGCGATGGTCGGCTCATCGTGGCCGTCGGCGGGAAACATGCCCTGATCGCGTTCGACCCGAAAACGGGCACGGTCGAATGGAAATCGGAAGCCGCGGAACCGGGCTACGCCACACCGATCGCGACGACCTGGGACAATCAGCCGCTGATAGTCGTTCTGGGCCGCGACGCCCTCTTCGGTTTTGATGCGAAGACTGGGACAACCCGCTTGAAGTACGCCTTGCCGAAGAAAGGCGAAACCAACGTGCCGACGCCGATCGTCCTCGACGGCGGCCGACTGCTCGTGTCCGGCCAGGGGTTCGAAGGAACTCGCCTGCTGCAACTGCAAGGGACCGGGGATTCGTTGAGCGTCAAGGAACTGTGGCATCAACGCCGCGCCCAATTCTTCTACACGAATTGGGTCGCCGACGCGAAGGCCGTCTATGGCTTCCCCGGCAACGGTGGCAAACGGTTCACGGCCCTGTCGGTCGCCGACGGTTCGATCTTGTTTCAGGAGGCGAGCCTTACTGACGCGAACGTATTGGCGATTGGATCGGAGTTGCTGGCGTGCCGAGGTGATGGACTGCTCGCGAAGCTCGACGTGAGCACGCGGGCCCAGCCAATCATCGGTCGTTCGTGGGCGACTCCAACGATCCTCGGCGATCGGATTGTCGTCCGCGCCGGCACGGAGCTCGCGATGGTTAAGCTCTCGTCGCTCGTCGCCGACTTCAAGCCGCCGATGGACGGCGGCGTGTCAGCCCTGGACGCGGCTTTCGGCCCGAGGCCCAAGAAGAAAGCGCCGGTGAAGTGAACTCGGCTACCGAGTTTGCACCCGCCGCATGGCGCGGTACCATGTGGTGAGGGAACTCAACATGGCCCAGCTCCAACTGCCCGACATGCCGGCCGACGATGCCCTGCTCGCCAACCGGGTGTTCGAGTTCGTTCAATTTTTGCTCGACGACGACCTGAACCTCACGCCCGCCGGCAACTTGAACGGGGCCGCCCGGTCGAAGTTGCGCACGCGGATCGACGAACTGTTGTCGGCCGAAACGACCGTCGACGTCAGCCCGGAGGCCGCATGATCGAGCGCCTCCGACTTCGCAATTTTCGCCGCTTCCAGGACGCGACCGCGACGTTGCGCCCGGGCTTGAACCTCATTGAGGGCCCGAACAACGCCGGCAAGACGACACTGTTCTTCGCGGTCGAATACGCCTTGTTCGGCCGAGTCGAATCGTTCAAAACGCTGAAGTCGCTCGTCCATCCGGGCAAACGGTCGCTCGGTGTCGAACTCGAATTCAAGGACGCGGCCGGCGCCCGCTATCGACTCCAACGCATCCACCAGGCCCCGCCGAAAGGCAAGAAGACGCTCGACGGCTACTTCACGCTGAAGGCGCTGGGCGAAGACGGCGAACGATACTTGCTCGCGTCCGACTTCGGCGACACCGAGGACAAGTTGGCGCTCAAGCTCCAGGAGCTGACTGGCCTGTCGCGTCGCCTGTTCGCCGTCGCGCTGCACCTGCGTCAGGGGGAGATCGCGACTATTCTGGACGGTGCCCCCGAATTGGACATGGTTCTCGGAGTGACGGCCGCGGCCATCGCCGAGGACGAGCTTCGGCAGATGGCGCTCGAACTCGAGAAGGAAGCGGCCGGCTTGCCCGTTCACGAAGAACGTCTCCGGGCGATCGAGAACGAACTCGCCGGCGTGGCCGGGGCCTTCGGTACGTTGAACGCGGAGCGTCAATCGGCGGCCGACGCGTTGGCCGCGCTCGGCGAGTCGGCCGACCCGCGGGCCGAGTTCAATCGCAGGATGGCCCCGGTCGTCGCAGCGATCGCCGAGTTCGACGACGCGCAACGCAAACGCGACCTGGCTTCGGAACGATACAAGGAAGCGACGGAACAACTCGGCCAGGCCAGCGCGAGCGGCGTTCCGGACGCCGCCGCGGCGCTCGCCAAACTCGAATCGGCGTCGAAGGCTCGAGTCGAATCGTCGGCAAAGCTTCAAAAGGAACTGGCCGACGCGGACGCGAAACGGCGCGAGTTGGATCAGCAGCGCGGCGACCTGGCGGGCCGACTTGCCCGGCGCACGGGCCTACCTTCCGGCAAGGGGGCGAAGTGCGAAGTCTGCGGGGCGGCCATCAACGCGGCGCAGGTCAAGAAGGAAACCGCCGAGTGGAAGGCCGAGGTCGCCGACCTCGACAAGTCCCTCGCGGCGATCGATGCGACTCGCGCGAAGTTGATCGCCGCTCTCGAAGCGAACGCGCTCGCGGAACGAACCGACTTCGAGACGGCCACGCAACTGCGGCGACACCAGGCATTGATCACGGAATTTGAGACAAGTTTTGCGCGACGACAAGCCGAATTCGATCGGGGGAACGCCGGTGTGCTTCAGGCCTATGCGAAGGCCGCGTCCACTTGCATCGGCGATCCACAACTCGAACCAATCTTCGACTCGAACGAAAGACCAATATCTGCTATCGCCGCCCTCCGCGCCGAACTGCAGAACCAACAGAACGCCCTCGCCGAACGAGTCGGCCAACAGATGGCCCAGCGCCAATCGCTCGCCGATCTGTTGAAGCGATTCGACGCTCAGTTGCAGACGCACCAGAAACGCCACACCGATCTCGAACGCGAGCAAGCGACGGCCCGGGCGGCCGTTGGAGCACTCAAGGCGAAGGCACTCCGAGCGGAACGATTCCGCCGACTGTCGGCCGGCTTCAAGGAAGCGCAGGTTCGCATTCGCAGCGAGGCCGCCGTCAAGTTGGCGGAAGCTACGCTGAGCATTTACCGGCAGCTCACCGACCGGGACGAATTCGAAAGCCTGACCATCGACCCGACCAAATATTCGGTGCACGTGGTGCCACGCGATCTCGCCGAAGAAGTGCCGGCCGCGCTCTACGAAGGGGGCGGCACTCGATTGCTGCTTGGCCTGGCGTTCCGCCTGGCCGTCGCCCGCCTCGTGGGAACGGTCACGTTCCTGTTGCTCGACGAGCCGACGGACGGCCTGGACGCCGGCCATCGGGCCGCGTTGATGGAACGGATCGGCGGGCCAGACTTGGCGTCGCAGATTCTGTTGATTACGCACCACGCATCGGACTTGCCCGGCCAACGCCTAAAAGTCGCCCGCCGCGACCGCGAGTCGATCGTCGACACCGCCATGTAAGGGAGTTCGCTCATGCCGCGGGTCGATCGCATCGCGCACTGGACGAAGCAACTCAATTCGTTCGTCGAAGTGGGCAACGTCCTTTCGACGGAGGACCTCGATCCACGCGTCGAGCCGGACGAGGACGAAGAAGCGGTTCTCGACGCCCGCATCCAGAAGGCCTTGCTCACGCTGGTGAAGGAAAAGCTGGACGCCGACCCGGAACTGAACCGCCGGTTCAAAGCGATGACCGACTGGAAAGTGTTGAACCAACTGCTGACGTTGGCCCGCGTGAAGGAACTGACGCGGGTGCGCATCGTCAAGAAGGGCCGTTCGTCCGGCGGGGCCGGGTTCGACGTGGACGAGCTTTCGCGCACGTTCTACGGCCGGCAGATCCTCGATAGCCTGGGGTTCACGAAACGTCGAAAGATCCTGGACAAAGCCGAATTCGACAAAGTGAAGGACGAGTTCCAAAAGATCAAACTCGCCCTGCCCGAAGCCGTCGAGCCAACGACGACGGAGGCGTACTTCGCAATGGAAGTGGCGCCGTGATGGAGATTGACGTCCGGAGATATGCAATCATGGCATCGGCGATTTTCTGATGGAATTGAACCTGACGGAGGGTCGCGGATGTGCATCGTCATTTACATCGCGTCGGACGTGCCGCTCCCCACATCGGCTTGGGACGACGATCGGCCGCAATTTCACGTCCGGGAATTGCCCGACCTCAACGAGCCGGTTCGCAAGCACTTCACGAAGCCCTTGCTCTATCGGCCCGGTTCGCACGTCGGTTGCGCCTGCGGGTTCCAGTACGGCGAAAACAACAACGATGAACCCCCGCCCGAGAAACGGGAATCGCGGCAACGTCTTGCAGATTATCTGACGGCCGCACTTCAACATCAGTCCGTCGTTGAACTGTACGCCTGCTGGAACGGCGACGAGGAACTGGAGCCCGAACATCGCGGCCGCATCAAGCCTGGGCAACTTCTCGGCGACCGCACGTTCTTCCACGAGCGCGAGTTGCTGATCGTCGCCGAATCAATCGCCGAAGTCGGCGGCTCGCGATGACGGACTCGGTTCGCCGGTCGCCTTCACCGGCGCAAATTCAATCCAAGCCCCATGCCCGTGAAACACATCAACACACCGACGATCGCCAACACCGTCGGCCGCCAAGTGAGTTCCGGGTTCATGTACAGGTAGATCAGGCGATACCAGTTGAACAGAAACGACAGGAGCGCGGACTTCCGATCGTCTTCGTAGATGGAAATGTACAACCAGATTTGACTGAGCAGGATCACGATCAAGCCCGCGCCGACCAACCCAAAGCCGAGCATCGGGTAGCGGCGAGCGCCGAGGCCGAGCCCGACCCACACGAGAACGCACAGCGCGAGCACCCACGGGAACGGATCGTGGCCGATGAACTTGCGAAGCGTCGGCCGATCGTCGGACCGCGACTCGATGTTGTTGTGACCGGACGCGCCGGGCATGTGGCGGAAGCGCCGTTTGGGCGGCGGGTCATCAGCCATTCCGTAGGTGCCGGGATCGGAGTTCTTGCCCATCCCACTCTCATTGCGTGCCGAATTGTCGGTCGCCCGCGTCGCCCAACCCGGGCACGATATAGGCATCGCCGTCTAGGTGTGTATCGAGTGCGGCCAAATGAAGAGGCACGTCCGGGTGTTCGTTCCGCATCACGGTCACGCCTTCCGGGGCCGCGATCAAACCGATGAACTTGATCTTCGTCAGGCCCCAGTTTTTCAAAATGGCCGTCGCCGCCGAAGCCGATCCGCCGGTCGCCAACATCGGGTCCACGATGATCCCGATATCGACGTTCGGCACGGGCGGCAACCGGTTGTAATACGCGATCGGCTGATGGGTCGAGTGGTCGCGGTAGAGACCCAGGTGCCAGACCGTCGCCTTCGGTAAAACGCGGAGCATCGCTTCGGCCATGCCGAGCCCGGCCCGCAGGATCGGCACGATGCCGACCCGTTGCCAGATCACTTCGGAGGCACAATCGGCGAGCGGCGTGCGAACCGTGACGGGCGAAAGCTCGAGGTCGGCCGTCGCTTCGTAAAAGAGGAGTTGGCCGAGTTCCCCAACCAGATCCCGGAACGATTGCGGATTGGTCGAGGCATCCCGGAGGAGGGCGACCTTGTGTTTCACGAGCGGGTGGGTGGAGACGTGAACCATGTCGGCCGCCGCGGAAGTTTGGGCACCGGGATGTTGTATCCCCTACCGCGCCCGTCGAAACCAAGTTCGCCACGGCGGGCCGCTCTGGCCGCGGAACAACACGGATTCGCGGCGGAACTGCCAGGAAGCCCAGGCGAGCGCGGCCGTCACGCAGATGAACAGCGAGCCGAGTCCCGTGAACCAACTGAGCGTCGAGACCGGCTCGCCGGAGACGGCCATCAAGTTCTGCAAGATGAGCGATAGGCCCGCGACGGGGACGGCCGCGAGGCCGGGGCTCAGTTTCAGCCCAGGGGTCATCGCGTACATGCTGAGTGGCAAGGTCGCGAGCATCAATGGCAGCAGGTAGTATTGGCCTTCCTTCGTCGAGCCCGCAAACGCGCCGAGGCCGATCGCCAGCGAACTGAACAAGGCCGCGAGCGGGATCGCCAACAGGGCCGCCCAGGCGAGGCCCGAGATCGAAAGGACCGCGACCGGCAGGAAGAAGCCGACCAGGATCGCGCCGGCGACCATCCACAACAAGTTCCACAGGGCCGACCCGTAACTAAACGCGAACACCGCGAGAAACTTGCCCGCCACGATCTCGCCACGGCCGGCCGGGCAGATGAGCAGCGTCTCCATGGTGCCGCGTTCCTTCTCGCCGGCGGTCAGGTCGATCGCCGGGTGCAAGGCGCCGGCCATCGACCACATCACGAGCAAGAACGGCAAGAATTTCACGAGCACGTTGCGAAGTTCGTCGGCCGTGCGCGTCTCGGCCGGCTTGGCGTCGTCGGGGTGCGAAATGGAAATCGGCTGATCGAAGTCGGCCGGCAGGCCGCGCCGAACGAACCGGACCCGCTTCACTTGCTCGCGCCACATCGCGACGACTTCGCCGACGCGACTCACCGCCAGCTTCGAGGTCTCGTCGCCATCGCGGCCGAGCACCTTAAACTCCGGCTTGCCGCCGCGATTGATCTCGGCCATCGCGTTCGCCGGGACGATCAACATCGCGTCGACCTCGCGACGGTCGAGCGGGCCACGATCGGGGCTCGACAGCGGCGTAACGAGCAAGCGCGTGCCGGTCTTCTGGGCCGGAACGTACTTCGGATGGAACTGATCGTCGAGGAACAACGGCGGATCGTCCCACTTGCGCTCGGCCTCGGCGATCAATGCCCCGCCGACCACGACCGAGGCTGGATACTCCTTGGCGAGCGGCAAGTATTCGATCCCGGACACCCCGATCACCGTCCGCTGTTCGATCATTGTTACCGCGAACGCCAGCCCGACCACGACGAACGCCGGGTAAAGAACGGCCGGCAGGCCGAGCATGATCAAGAGGGTGCGGCGATCGCGGACCAGTTCGCGGAACTCGCGGCCGAAGATCAAGCGGACGGTGGACCGGTTCATTTCGCGCGGGTTTCCAGCAGTTCCCAGGTCATGGTCCGGCCGGCAACGAAACAATCGCTGGCCCGGAAGTCCATGACCTTGGGCGGCCCGTCCTCGGGAAAGGCGTCGAGATTGAGATACGCGAGCGGCCCAAAGAAGCCGACCCGAACTTCCTTGAGCCGACCCGGCGGTAGCGAAGGTCGGCGCTGGAACCGATACTCCTCAACGCCCGTAAACGTGAGCCGCAAGCGCACGTCGGCGTTCGCCTGCGTGTCCCGCACCGCGACCCGCAACTCCGCCACCGCGGCTTTGCCGGACGAAATGCGGAATCGTCGCAAGCGCCCGCCGTGGAACTGGAAGCGCTTGAAGAACGCGTGAACGTTCGAGGGAGTGAGTTCGTTCATTGGGGAATCGAGAGTCCGTGGATCCGGTCGTCACGATTTTATTAAGGCGAACCGTCTGCATAAATTGATCAGGGTCGGCACGCGTCGAACGATGGACTCCCGTCACGTCCCCTGAACGCACACGTCGTCGAAGTACGCTGGCGCGTACCAGGCGCGGAGGCCGATCCGCCCGGCCGAATAGCGTGAGTCCGTGGCCTTGCCGAGTTGTGAATACGTCGAACCATCCGTCGAAGATTCTGCCGTGAGCGAGTTGCCGGTCATCGTGAGTCGCAGGCGCAACCACGAGCCGGCGGTATACGACAAGCTGCCATTGGCGAGTGTCGTCCAGGTATTGCCATCGCGTTTGATCAGGAACCAGCCGGGGCTGCCAGACCCGTCGCGTTTGATTTCAAGTTGATAGAAGTGCGTCGCGTCTTGCACCCGGCCGAGCAGGCTTAGCCCACCGCCCAGGTTGCTCAAGTTCACCCAGGCGGAGACGGCGTAGTTCGTCCAGCTCGAGGTGCCGGCCAAGCTCGTCTCTTCGAGGCTCGCGCCCGTCGAGGCATACACCGTTTCGCGCCCGGCCTGGCCGGCTTGCGCGTTCCAGCGGCCGTTCGCGACCGTCCATCGTCCGAGTCCCGTGTCGAAGCTATCGGCGAACAGGGCGGGTCCGCCGGCCGCTGGCGTCAGTTGATTCGGCGGGATGACGCCGAAGTCCGAGGCACCGGGTCGCTTCCAGTCGAGCCGAGCGACCGCGCCGCCGGACCGATCGTAGTATTCGAGCCGCACGTCGTACTTCGCACCGGCCGTCATCGGGATGGCGGCGCTCACATCGAACGTGGACGCGTGGTCGGTCCAGTTGTTGACGACCAATTTGCCGTTCACCCACAGACGAACGCCATCATCGGAGAGCGTTCGGAACTGATGGTTGCCCGATTCAAGCGCCGTCACCTGGCCGAGCCATCGCGTCGAGAACGTGTCGCCCGCGATGCCGGCGATCGGCGAATCGGGCCAATAGAAATCGACGTTGGAATCGACGCGAGTCGCGCTCGGCCCGGTCAGGTCGAGGTTGTCGAAGTACGTCGCCGCCAGGCCGATGGCTGAACTCGCGGCCGGTGCGGGCGTCGTGGCGGAAGCGGTGTTCGAGTTGCCGGAGCTGCCGACTGCGTTCGTCGCGCGAACGCGATAGAAATAGGTCGTTCCCGAACTCAGTCCGGAGTCGGTGTAGGCCGTCGTGTTAGCGCCGAGGCTCATCGTCGCGAAGCCAGCCGAGAAAGCGGCGTTCGTCGCTCGTTCGAGGAGGAAGCCGGTTTCGTTCGAGGCGTTGTCGGTCCAGTTCAAGCTGATGGTCGATTGTGAACTGGCCGCCGCGTTCAAGTTCGTCGGTATATTGGGTGCCGCAGCTCCGCCCGAGGTAACCGAGACTCGCGACAGGCCGAACGTGCCCGCTCGAGCCCGCAGCAGGATTCCGTGAACGCCCGGCTGCAACGTGCCGGCCGGTAGTGTCACGGTATCGCCACCGGGGGGCACCGTGATGGTCCCGAGCGAACGGCCATCGACGAACACTTCAACCTGGCCGCCGTTGCTGGAAGTGGCCGTCGCGCGGACGTTGAACGAGCCGGCCGAATCGACGCGGAACATCGCCCCGTTCCAGTCGTTCGTCAACGAGTCGGACCGCATGTCGTCGATGTGGCCTTGCCAGTACGGGAGCTTGAAGTCGTCGCGGAGCAGGTCGATTGGGGCGAGCTTGCCGTAGGTCACGGCCGCGGCCGGGCTGGCGTTCAGGTCGTCGATCGCCTTCAATTTCTGCGTGTTCAGGTCGTAGGTATCGCGCGTGAAGCCCCACTCGTGGCCGCCGGTCGACGTGAAGTACATCACCAGATCACCGCCGCTCGCGCTCCATGAGTTGTGGTTCTCGACCATTTCGGATCGCATGCGCGGGTCGGCCCAGGCGGCATCGAGGACGGAATTCGGTACCCCCGTGTGTTCGACGAGGTTGTCGAGGCTCGGGCCGCCTTCGTAGGCAATGCGTTTCAAACCGAACGCGGCCGTCCAGTCCACGTCCTTGCGAATGGCCGTGTCGAAGTTGTACGGCATCGTCGCGAAGATCTGATCGACCGTGATGCCATCGCCCAGCGACCAATTAGGATCTTGATAGGCCGACCCGCCGGCCCCGTAGAAGTAGTAACTCGCCGGGTTCGGATTCGCTTGATACTTGGGGTTGTTGAGGTAGTCCTCCGTGTAGTCGAGTCCGCTCGCCAGCCAGCCGTCCGCGTAGCCGAACTGCGTCATGAAGACGGGGCGGACCCGCGACATCATCTCGGCATCGCCGAACACCTGGCGAAAGATGGTGCTGATTTGCGCGCCGCGCAGGATCATGCGACGATTCGCCAGCCCCCACCCGGTCGAGTCGTCGCCCGGGTACGAATGGTCGTAGTTCAGCGGAGAATTCGGATTGGCTTGCACCTCGGCGACGGCCGCATCGTGATTGGCGATCGCCGGGTAGGGGCCGAAGGCGTTCCACAATTCGTTGCTGTACTCGACGTAAAGTTTGCGGCCCGGTTCGAGTGTATTTTTCAGCAGCGTGGCGAGTTGCCGAACGTATTCGTCGTCGGCCGGGAAGGGAATATTGACCCAGGCGTCCCTGTCCGTCTCGTTCCAGAACTGGATGGCGTATTCCCAGGCCATGCCAGTCGCGGCGGCGCTCGAGGCTTGCGACGCGTAGTCCGCTGGTCGACGATTCGCCCAGACCCCGTTCAATTCCGTGCCGCCGTTCGACCCGGTGTCGTCCATCATGCGGACGACGGAGAACTTGTTCACGAGGTCGCGAATCGGCTGCGAGAACGTGACGGAAGAATCGTAACTGGTTGCCGACCCCTGGCCGATTGGCCGCATCAGCTTGACGTTGGTGATGCCGCTATTCGTGGGACCGTTCGCCGTGCGCCGGGTGTTGGCGAAGTTCAACAGCAGGCCATCGGCGGCGCTCGGCCAGTAGGTCACGTCGGCCGTCGTCGTGTTGGTCGGGGCGTCGTACTTCACATTGGCGAACGTCGTCCCGCCCCACGAAGCCGAGATGTCGGCCCGGCCATTGAACGACAGGCGATAGGTGCCGTTCATGTTCGGGATCGTGTGCCAAGCCACGACGCTGAAGTCGGTGGTTGCCCAACCTTTGGAGTCGAGCGGCGGCGTGCCGTCCCAGGTGCCGAAGTTGCTCGGCCGACGGGCGGACTTCATCGCGTCGGCAAACAGACGATCGGCCGAACCGTCCCAGACGCCGCTCAGATTGATGCCCATCTGATTGGCGGCGGGCACGGTGCGAGACTCGAGTGCCTCGCATTGGAGCGGCACGGGTCGGCGCGGCGAGCGGAGGGCGAAGGACGTAACGGGGGCGCGCGCGGGCATGGACGAACCTCCAGCCAGGAAGCGGCAGTAGTGGGTTGAATTCCGGCAATTGCAAAGGAGACGTGGCCGTCGCGCCGGAGAGGGCGGCGGTCGGTCGTTCCGACGGACGCGCGGCCGCATGGGGTTCGGCCGGCGACTTACAACGCTACGCTACCGTTCGCTCGTGTCAAATCGGCAGATTCGGAAGTCGAGGGAAGGGGCGTGTCGAATGAAAAGCTCAATCGGCGGGGCAAGTTGTGAGGGGGCGATAGACGACCCTACACTCCGGTTTTCGGAATGCAAATGAAATTTTGTATAGTTACGAAAATAGTCCGAGGATGTGGTTCCACACGCCCTTAGCCCTTGAGTGGCTCGGGTGCGGGAAGCACTTCGATCGTGACGGGCGGGTGGCAGATTCGGTCGCGAATCTCGGGTTTGGGCATCGTCGGCGGTGGCGAGGACACGATGCACCCGTACGCAAACGCCCCGCCGAGCAGAACGCTCCACGCGACGGCCCCGGCCGAGGGCTTCCGGTCGCGCACGTCGAACGCCAGTCCCGGCAACAGGGCGAGCAGAATCAGGATGTACGACGCGAGACTCTGCTGAGCGGTCGTGCCGATGCCGAACAGTCCGTTCGGACAAATCAATCGGCCCGACATGTCGAGGTACGTGTGCCACGCCGCGATCAACCCCCCGGCCACCGTCGGCAGAAACGCGAACAGGTTGACGAAGCCCGACTCGCGCGCCTTCGTGAACGCCCCCACGATCAGGATTCCCAACACGGCGAACGCGAATGTCCGTTGATAGAAGCAAAGCGGGCACGCCAAGAGCCCGAGCCCGAGGCTGAGGTACAAACTCCCCGCGACCGAGCCGAGCGCGGCGATCAAGGCGAGGACGGTGAATTTGAAGGAGGGCATGGCGAGTCCAAGAGGTCGGTGGGGATCGTTCTATTCAGTCGAGGTTCGTGACGCGAATCTCCGGATGGTTCGTCCGGATGTAGTCGACGAATGCCAAGGCGTCGGGCCATGTGCCAAGCATGTGGTGGATTGGGTATCGGTGGTAGCGCCCTGCAAACAACAGCGTCGCATACGAGCGTCGATCAATCGAAATCTCACGAACTTCCGCAAGTGATACGTGCCTTTGGCGGTCCCGTTGATTGATTCGTCCCCAGCGAATTGACGCGGAATCAACCACAAACTCGACATGCCGAGGCACCAGGAGCGAGTAGACAAAGAACGGCAGAAACGGCCCGAATACGACCCCGAACCATATCGACACGCATGGCAGAGAGGTTTGCGATCGCTCATCAATCAGTGACCAGAGCCACCAGCCAGGGAATGGTATTGCAGCTAGAATCGCGAGTACGATGCCGATGTCCCGCCACTCGTTCAAGCGGCGAGTTCGACCGATTCGACGATAGCTCATCGCTCAATCCTCGGCCAACTCGCTCTGTCTCCGCGCGACGACTTCGGACGTACCGGGTTGACGTAGCCAATTGAAGAAGGCGTCGAACAGGTCTTCGACATCCGGCCCCGAAGAGAAGGCACGTACCTTGATCTTCGTACCGCACGTCGGACAACGCGCGTAAATGTCGAATGGCGAAACGCCGAACTTGGTTCCGCAATGCGATACGGTGCGCGAGGTTGGGAAATTCGCGATCGCTTCGATCTGGGAACTCGAGATGTCGTTTGGCACCATGTGATGATCCTCACCCAATTCGCGGACGCGCTCGGCTCCGTCCAACCTACGCCTCGCGGCTAACTCGCACTCCGACACGCAGCAATTGTCCTTCGATCTTCACTTCGGCTTCGCCGCCGACGGGGGTCTCGCTCCAGGCTACCGTCAGGGTCTCGGCCGCGATGTGGTCGCGGTGGGCGGCGATCGCGTCCTTCAGTTTCTCGGACTCGGTGCCGAGGTGAAGCGTGATGCGGTCCTCCATGTTCAGGCCGGTCGTCTTGCGGTGTTCCTGGACCTGGCGGATGATGTCGCGGGCCAGGCCTTCCTTGGCGAGCGCGTCAGTGATGCGGGCGTCGATCGCGAGTTGCGTGCCCTTGTCGGCGACGCCAACCCAACCCTCGGGGGCCTTGAATTCGATCGCGATGTCGGCCAGTTCCAGCGGCACGCTCGCGATTTCGACCGGGCCGGCGCGAAGCTTCGCCGCCAAGTCACTCGCGTTCGCCGTTGCAAGAAACGCTTCGGCCTCCTTCAGTTTCGGACCCAGTTTCGCGGCCGCGGTCTTCTTGTTCAATTTGGCGGTTACGGATAGCAATGGCCCTGATTCGGTACCATGTTCATGCACGACCTTCACGTTCAACTCGTCAGCGATCTGTTCGCGAAATCGATTGATTGCCGACGAATCCCAACAGTCGTTCGGCTTAATGCGAATTTCTGCCAGCGGCTGACGAACTTTGATTTTTGCGAGATTTCGTGCCGCCCCTCCCATCGCGACGATTCGAAGGAGCGCTTCCATGTCACCGGCTAGCGTCTCGTTGACCAACTTCGCGTCCGCCACCGGGAAGTCGCACAGGTGCACGCTCGCATGGTCATTCGCCGTCCGCAGATTCTGCCACATCCCCTCGGTCAGGAATGGCACGACCGGCGCGCAGAGCTTGCACAGCGTGGTGAGTACCGTGTACAGAGTCTGATGGGCGGCGAACTTATCTTGGCGACCTGCGTCGTCGAGCTCCTCCACGTTGCTTTGGAATCGCGGCCGATTGCGGCGGATGTACCAGTTGCTGAGTCGATCGTCGAGGAACCGCTCCGCCTCCAGGCAGAAGGCCATCACGTTGAACGACTCGAACGCCTGATGGGCCGTGCCGATCAAGCCTTGCAGGTCGGAGATGATCCAGCGATCGATGTCTTGCAATACGACGGCTTGCGGCTTCGCGGGATCGAAGCGATCGGGGATCGCATAGTTCACGAAGAAGGCGTAACAGTTCCACAGCTTGATGTGGAACTTGCCACGAACGTCGTTTGCCGGCTCTGGTCCAAACAGGAGGTTATGTGCTGGGTTCTTTCGGCAATAGAGCCAACGCATTACGTCGGCCCCGATGGGGCGGTATCGAGTAAATACTCGCTTGAATGCGGTGCCTTTGTACGTGTCGACCTTCACATCGACGCGATATGAAATATATCCAGAAGGCAATTCAACCAATGCGGCGCGGTCGTCCTCCTCAGGGCCGATATCGTGAAACAGTTCGTATCCGTCGTCTCCTAGCTCACCAGCCGCACGATTGAATTCAATCGCGTTTCCGTCGCTCTTGTGCATCGGATCGCCAAACTGATCCTGCACCGTCGCGAAGCCCAGCAGCGTCTTGAACGGCGGCTGGCCGTCCGACATCATCGTGCTGAGCGCGAGTAGCGCGTAGAACCAGTTGCGGAACTGGCCGGGGAAGCTCTCCGTGATGAAGTCGGCCGGGTACCACTTGGCCCAGTAGGCCCGGTCGGTGTTGTACTTCAGCGTCGAGAAGCCCACGATGCCCGCGTCGAGCCACGGGTTGCCGACATCGGGCACGCGACTCATCCGGTTGCCCGTCTTCGGATTGCGAATCTTGATTCGATCGACATAGGGTCGATGCGGCGTCTGGCCGTCGAACTCGCTCCAGCCCTCGACGGCCCGTTCCTTCAACTCGGCCCGCGAGCCGATCACTTCGAACTGCGTCGGGTCCTTCTCGTCGACCCAGATGGGTAGTGCGAGTCCCCAGTAGCGCTTCTTCGAGATCATCCAGTCGCCCATGTTCTTGAGCCAGTCCAGCTCGCGGGCCTGGCCGTTCAGCGACTCCGGCAGGAACGTGACCTTCTTGACCACGTCCATGATCTCGCCACGCCATTTCATGTCGATGAACCATTCGTCGACGAGGCGGTACAGCAGTTCGGTCTTGCAGCGCCAGCAATGTGGATAGCGGTGGACGTAACGTTCGCTCGTGAACAGGCGGTCCTTCTTCTTGAGTTCGTCGAAGATCGCGTCGGTCGTCGCCGGGTCGGCCGCGTTCTTGCCGGCGAGCGTGCCGAAGCCATCGTGGAATACTCCACCATCGTCGATTGGCGCGACCGGGGGGAGTCCGTTCGCCTTGCCCCAGGTAAAGTCGATGCCGCCGCACCCGGGGGCCGTGTGCACGATGCCCGTGCCTTCCGTCTCGGTGACATCGTCGCCGCCCGAAATCACCCGATGAGCGGCCGATGCTGTTGTCGCCGGACACCAGCCGGCCTGCTTCACGACTTTCGCCACGTCTTCGGGGAAGCCATATTCGTGCTGTTGGGCCGGCAGGTCGTCGAACGGGCCGACGTACTCCCAGCCGATCATCTCCGAACCCTTGACCTCGCCGACGATCTCGAAGCCTTCCTTGCCGGCCTTCGACTTGAACATCTGCTCGATGGTGTTCAGGTGCGGCACGCCATCCAGCCATTCGCGACGCGACTTTTTGGAAGTTCCACCGGCGGCTAACGCCGCCGGCTCGCTTTCGCCAGCATCGTCGCTGGCCGACTCCATGCGGTTCTGCTTGAAGACCCCCTTCGCGAGGTAATAGATCTCGCCCTTCAACTTGACCTTCAGGTACGTCAACGCGGGATTGACGGCCGCGCCGACGTTGCTGGTCAGCGTCCACGGGGTCGTTGTCCAGACGAGCAGGTTCTCGCCGGGCCGATCCTTGAGAGGCAGCTTCACGAACGCCGAGCGATGCTCGACGAGCCGATAGCCCTCCTTCATTTCCATTTCGGAGATGCCGACGCCGCAACGGCCACACCAGGGCATCACGTCGTAGCCGCGATAGATCAGCTTGCGATCGTGGCACTTTTTCAGGAAGCTCCAGATCGTGTAGTTGTTCTCCTCGGACATCGTGAAGTACGAATGCCGTTCGTCGGGGGTCTTCGCCCAGTCCGCGTCGCTCCGGTCCCAGTTCATCCAGAAACCGAGCCGGATCGATTGCTCGGTCTGCACGCGGGCGAACTTGTTCACCCGGTCCTTGCAAAGCTGCACGAACTTGGCGACGCTCGCTTCCACGTCGCCCGGCACGAGGTTCTCGATGTCGCGCTTGCTCTTGAGCCCGAGTTCCTTCTCGACCTCGACCTCGACCCACAGGCCCTGGCAATCGAAACCCTGTTGATAGCGGAGTTCGTGGCCGGTCATGGCGAAGTAGCGGTTGTAGGCGTCCTTGTACGTGCGCCCCCAGGCGTGATGTACCCCCATCGGGTTGTTCGCGGTAATCGGCCCATCGAGGAACGACCACTTCGGCTTGCCGGCGTTCTTGGCCTTGAGCTTCTCGAACGCCTGCGTGCGCTCCCAGAGTTCGAGCATCTGCCGCTCGAGCGCGGGGAGATCGGCCTGGGAGTCAACCTTCTCGAACGGCATGAGTGCGTACCTGAAACA
>JANLUE010001466.1:0-8267 GCA_031363325.1 Gemmataceae bacterium | reverse complement strand
CGCGTGTCCGCTCGACGCGTGTGAGCCTTCCTTCGGGGACGACGAGATCGACGGAGACCTTGTGCGGCAGTTCGGCCGTCGCCTCGTTGCCGGCGAAGTCGCGAGCGGTCACGCGGAAGTAGAGTTGGTGCGGCAGGCCCTCGGGGACTTTCCAATCGATTTGGCGATTGGTAAATCGGGGCACTTGCAATTGCGCTTGCTTCTGCACTTCGATTGGATCGTCGGGTCGAATTTCCTTGGGCAACTCGATTGACTTCCACGATCGACCGTCAACGCTGAATTCAAGGCGCGTCGCGAGGCGGTCGATGTTCGCGTCGTGTTCGATCCACGCCAGCCGAATCGTGCCGGGAACGTTTGTCGAATCAGGTTCGGACAATCTCACGGTCGGCGGCGTCAAATCGACTTGCGCGAACAGATCCGGGAACACGCCAGCGGCCGGTTCGTTGGTTCGCTTGCCCGATTCACTCTCGAACACGAGCTTGAAGCCGTAGGTTCCTTCGCCGCCGAGTTGCGTTCGGAACGGCGATTGGTCGCCGATCATGCGATCGTGCTTGGCCCAAGTCTTGCCCAGGTCGCGTGTCGCCCAGAGTTCGACGGCCTTCACCTTCGATGGGCCGACCTTCGTGACCTCGAAGTCGAACGAAACGGAGCGAGTGTTGAAACAGGGAATTCGTTGAGGGGGTTGGTTGGCGAGCGGCGCTTCGCGGCTTGGGATCGGTGGCAGGTCGAGTGATGGAATCGCGATTGGGGGCTTCGGCGGTAGCAACTCGTCTTTCAGAGTGGGAGGTGAGTCAGGCAGTGCTTCTTTCTTCGCAATGCCGGGAATCGGCGGAGCCTTGAACTCGTCGTCCTTCGCGGGCCGTTCTTTCAACCCCACCTGGAGGATCGGCAGCGGTTCGGCCTGGTCGAGGATCGTCGTCTTGATGCCGAGTTGATTGGCGATCACCTTGTATGCGATGTCCGACCGGTCGATGTCCGGCTCGCCGAGCTTCGTGGCCGGGCTGGGCAATTCCGGGATCAGCAGTTCCGGAACGGGCTGGCCGGTTGGCCTCGGGGCTTCTGGCAGATTCACGACGATCGGTGGCGGACAGGCCGGCGCGGGCTTGGCCACCGGTTTGAGCAAGTAACCGACCGCGACCGCACTCGCAAAGCCGACCGCGAACAAACCGATGCGCAGGTACGATGCCACGAGACACCTCCTCCATGAGGGACGCGAACGCGGTGAGTATAAACGGAAGGGAACCGAGGTGTCGAGGCGAAATCGAGAGGAGGCGAATGTGTCCGTCGTTCGCAACTGGCCCATTTCAATCCTTGGCGTGTTGTTCGCGGTGAGTTTCTCAGGCGCGGCCGATCCGGTCGCGAAGGCGTCGTCTTTGATCGTCGGCGAGACCTTCACGATCGAGTCCAAGATCTTGAACGAGACCCGGCGCATCAATGTCTATCGCCCGCCCGGCCCGGTGGACGCGCGGCTACCGGTGCTGTACATGCCCGATGGCGGAATGGCCGAGGACTTCTTGCACCTGGCCGGCCTCGTTCAGATTGGCGCGACCAACGGCACGATGCGGCCGTTCCTCCTGGTGGGCATCGAGAACACCGAGCGCCGCCGCGACTTGACCGGCCCGACGATGAAGGCCGAGGACAAGCGAATCGCGGCCCGCGTCGGCGGCTCGGAGTCGTTCCGCAGCTTCCTTCGGCGCGAACTGATGCCCGAGATCAACGCCCGCTATCGAACGACCAAGGAGACGGCACTTGTGGGTGAATCGCTCGCGGGGCTGTTCGTGATGGAGACGTTTTTCGTCGAGCCCGACTTGTTCGACACCTACGTAGCGATCGATCCGAGCTTGTGGTGGAACAACGAGAAGCTCGTGGCCGATGCGGCCGAGCGGCTGCGCGCTCAGCCGAAACTGAGCAAGACACTCTATCTGGCCACGAGCGACGAGAAGGGAATCGTCGAACCGACACAACGGTTGGCGGCCATTCTCGCGAAGGACGCCCCGCCGGGCGTTCGCTGGCAATACGCGAAGATGCCGGAGGAACGTCATTCGACAATCTTCCATCCGGCCGCGCTCAAAGCGTTCCGCGCCGTGTTCAAGCCGGCCATCGAGAAGAAGCCGTAGTGGGGAGGTTCAACGTCACCAGACCGGCCCGATCGCCCGGCCGGCGAGATCGTAACCGTCCGCTCCAGTGACTTTGGCTTTGACGAAGTCGCCGGGTCGCAGGTTCTTGCCTTTGACGCGCACGAGGCCATCGATCTCGGGAGCGTCGGCGTGGCCGCGACACAGATGGTGGGTCGGCAACTCCGGGTCGGGACCGTCGACGATCACTTCGATCTCACGGCCGACCTGGGCGGTGCTCCAGCGGAAGGCGACGTCCTGTTGGGCCGTCATGAGTTCGTGGAGGCGAGCTTGCTTCACGTCGGCCGGCAGGTGACCATCGAGCTTGGCGGCGGGCGTGTCGGGTTCGAGCGAATAGGTGAACACGCCCGCCCGGTCGAAGTTCGTTTCGCTCACGAAGTCGCGCAGCTCCGCGAACTCCGCGTCCGTTTCGCCGGGGAAGCCGACGATGAACGTGGTTCGGAACGTCAGCCCCGGGACGGCCTCACGCCAGCGCTGGATCAAGTCTTCGGTCGTCGCTCGATCGACGCGTCGTTGCATTCGCTTCAACACCCGGTCGTTGATATGTTGCAGCGGCATATCGACGTAGGGGATCACTTTCTTCAATGCGGCCAGCGTCTCGAGCAATTCATCCGTGACGTGTTCCGGGTACGCGTAAAGCAGGCGAATCCACTCGATGCCCTTGACCTGATCCAGTTCGCGGAGCAGGTCGGCCAGGCGCACGCGGCCATACAGGTCCATGCCGTAATAGGTGCTGTCCTGGGCGACGATGATCAGCTCGCGGACACCGTCGGCAGCCAAAGATCGCGCTTCCGCGACGACTTTCTCGATGGGCTTGGTCGCGTGCTTGCCGCGCATCTTGGGGATCGCGCAGAACGTACAGAGCCGATCGCAACCTTCGGAAATCTTCAGATAGGCGTAGTGTCGCGGCGTGATGCGAACGCGGTTCGTGTCGTCGAGGGCCCGGACGGGGGCGGGTCGAAACACGCTGCGTTGTTCGCGATGTTGCGCGACCGCTCGATCGACGACCGACGCGATCTCGTCGCGGCCGAACACCCCGACGATCTGATCGACCTCGGGCACCGTTTCGAGCAACATGTCCTTCTGTCGTTCGGCCAGGCACCCGGCGACGACGACCGCGCCGACCTTCCCCTGTCGCTTGCGGTCGAGCATCTCGCGAATGACGCCGAGCGATTCGTCACGGGCCGACTCGATAAAGCCGCACGTGTTCACGACGACCACATCGGCTCCGTCCGCGTCTGGAACCAGCGTGTAGCCATCGCGGGCGAGCTTGCCCAGCATCTGTTCGCTATCGACGGTGTTCTTCGGACAACCGAGCGAAACGAACGCGAAAGTTCTCTGTTGACTCATTGCGTCGACCGATCCCCGATGCTTTGCCTGATTGGCGAGTTCGAGCCGCAATCGATCATTGTACTGGCGGAATCCGTGTTTTCGTGGAACCTTTGCCTTGACCACCCCATCGAAAAGCTATAGATTTAATTGAGATTAAGTCTCAACAACACTCGCCTACCCGCCGGGTCGCATGTCCCGACAATCGCTTCTCCCGATCGAGATGCTCCGCCCCGGCGAATGGGCGGACGTTGCCGATGTCGGCGGCGATCCGACCTGGGTTTGCCGCATGGCGGAGCTCGGCTTGCAGACTGGGTGTCGCGTGCAGATGCTCCAGAGTGGCACGCCGTGCTTGCTCCAGGTGGGCGGCTGCAAGTTGTGTTTGCGAAGTGACGATTCGGCACAAATCCTCGTCCAGCCAGTTGGGCACGCCTGATGGCCACGCTCGATTCGATTCGGGTTGGTCAGCGCTGCCGGATCGAATCACTCGGCGGCCCCCCGGCCCTCGTGCAACGACTCCTCGAATTCGGCCTCATGGATGGCGAAGAACTGACCATCATTGCCTTGGCCCCGCTCGGCGATCCAATCGAAGTTCAAGGCCCGCTCACGCGACTGAGTCTTCGCAAGGCCGAGGCCGCCCACATTCAAGTTCGGCCCCTCAGTTAAAGGCCGCTCTCCGCCATGCTCGCAACTCGATCCTTGACCGTCGCGCTCGTCGGCAACCCCAACACGGGGAAATCGACGCTCTTCAACGCGCTTACGGGCCTTCGCCAACACGTCGGCAACTATCCGGGCGTGACTGTCGAAATGAAAAAAGGCTCGGCGCGGGTCGGTGAGACGGAGTATCAGTTCATCGATCTGCCGGGTACGTATAGTCTTGCGCCGCGCAGTCCGGACGAGATGGTGTCCGTCGATCTCTTGCTCGGCCACGTCGCGAGCGAGCCACGGCCCGATGTGATTGTCTCGATCGTCGACGCGGCCAACCTGGAACGACACCTGTATCTGACGACACAACTGCTCGAATTGGGTACCCCGGTGGTCGTCGCGGTCAATTTGGTCGATGTCGCCCGGCGACACGGCATCGAGATCGACTTCCATCGACTGGCCGATCAGCTTGGCGTCCCGGTCGTGCCGGTTCAAGCGAACAAGGCGATCGGGCTCGACGCGTTGCGCGAAGTGATTGCCCGGGCGGCGAACGCGAGCCCGCCAGCCATCGGCCCCGAGTTCCCCGAAGCGTTTCGCCGCGAGGTGTCGGACCTTCGGCCGGCGCTCGGCGAAGAGGTTGAACCGTATCTGGCCGCCCGATTGCTCCTTGATGTCGGCGGGCACACGGAGAAACAACTCGTCGCGCGACACGGGACCGATTTGCTGAAGGCCGTCGGCGAGGCCCGCACACGCTTGGCTGCGAACGGTTGCGCGGTCCCGGCCGTCGAAGCGCGAACTCGCTACGGTTGGATTCGCCAGGTCGTGTCGCCGTGCGTGCGTCGGCCGGCCGAACGGCCCGTCACCTGGCGCGATCGACTCGACCGGGTGTTGACGCACAAGCTCTGGGGCACCTTGATTTTCTTGGCGTTGATGTTCGGCGTGTTCGAGGCGATTTTCGTGGGCGCCACGCCGTTGATGAGCCAGATCGACGCGGCCCGCGAATGGGTGGCGAAGCTCGTCGAAGGGGCGATGCCCGCCGGTCCGTTGCGAAGTCTAATCACGGACGGTGTGCTGAAAGGCGTCGGCGGGGTGCTCGTGTTTCTGCCGCAGATCGCGATCCTGTTCGCGGTGATCGCGGTCCTGGAAGATTGCGGCTACATGGCCCGGGCCGCATTCCTCATGGACAAGGTCATGGCCAAGTGCGGGCTGAACGGCAAATCGTTCATCCCACTCTTGTCGAGCGTGGCGTGTGCGGTCCCCGGAATCATGGCGACACGAACCATCGAGAACCGCCGCGATCGATTGGCGACGATCCTCGTCGCGCCGTTGATGAGTTGTTCCGCGCGGCTGCCCCTCTATCTGTTGTTGATCGGCACGTTCTTGGCCAATCCCTGGTGGCTGCCCGGCGTGGCCCTGT
The DNA here is from genome assembly GCA_031363325.1 of Gemmataceae bacterium. Taxonomy (GTDB): domain Bacteria; phylum Planctomycetota; class Planctomycetia; order Gemmatales; family Gemmataceae; genus SIAJ01. Next base: position 2,741 of record JANLUE010001466.1, on the reverse strand, counting down.
TCGGCATGTACTTGATCGGCCTCGTGACCGCGCCGCTCGTGGCCCTGTGTCTGAAGCGAACGTTGCTCCGTGGCGAAACGCCCGTGTTCGTCATGGAAATGCCGGCCTTCAAGGTGCCGCAAGTCCGGGCGGTGTTGCGGCGAACGATCGACGCTTGCTGGGCGTTCGTCTATCGGGCCGGCACGTTGATTCTCGCATCGATGATTCTGATCTGGGCGTGCCTGTATTTCCCGACCGGCATGCCCGACGGCCGATCGTACGCGACGGTGACCGAAGAGTTGAAAGACCAAGTTGAATCGGCCGAGGACCCGGAAGCGAAGCAACAGGAAGTCGACACGTTGTACGGCGACTGGAAACGCCAGAGTCTGTTGGGTCGCGTGGGTCGGGCACTCGAACCGGTGTTTCGGCCGCTCGGTTGGGACTGGAAGATTGGTATGTCCGCCCTGGCGAGTTTCCCGGCCCGCGAGGTGATCGTTGGCACTTTGGGCATCGTCTACAACCAGGGCGAAGTGGACGCCAAGTCGATGCGCGAAACCGATTCGCCCGGCGACACGCCGTTGGCGAAGGCGATCCAGGACGAATGGAGCAAAGACCCCTTGATGGGCCCCTACCGCGTGCCGGTCGCACTGAGCCTGTTGGTCTTCTTCGCCTTGTGTTGCCAGTGTGCTTCGACCTTGGCCGTCATTCGCCGCGAGACCAAGTCGTGGGCCTGGCCCGCGTTCACGTTCGGCTACATGACGGCGCTCGCCTACATCGGAGCGCTGGTGACGTTTCAAGTCGGTCGGTTGTTCGTGGGATGAACGGGCGACTGACGTCGCTCATCAACCATACATCCTCGGATAGATCAGCCCCGCGAACGTACTGACGCAACCGAGCACGGCCGCGAACAGACCAATCAGGATCGCGAACACGCCGGGGCCGGCTCCGCCAATCGTGCCCTCGCTTCGGCTGGCGAGCGCGATCGCTCGCCCACCCATCGAGGCCGCGATCAGTCCAAGTGCGATCGGCAACACGAACGTACTGATACAGATCAGCGTCGCTTGTGTTCCTTCGAGCGAATGCCGGGGAAACACCAGGACACCCGCACTCGGCGTGACGCCGTAGATGGCCAGGCCCGCGGCGAGTACCGCCAAGCCGAGCGCGATCAGCGAAGACATCGTTGGGACGGGCTTCGGCGTCATTTCAGCCCCAGATCCTTCAACTGTCGTTGCTCGACCGGGGCCGGCGCGCCGGTCATCAGGTCGCGGGCCTTGGCGTTCTTCGGGAACGCGATCACGTCGCGGATGTTCGTCGTGCCGGCGAGGATCATGGCCCAGCGGTCGAGCCCGAACGCCAGGCCCCCGTGCGGCGGAGCGCCGAACTTCAACGCGTCGAGCAGGAAACCGAACCGGGACCGGGCGTCGGCGTCCGGCATGCCGAGCAGCGCGAACACGCGCGATTGCACTTCCGGCGAGTGGATTCGAATGCTTCCGCCCCCGACTTCGTAGCCGTTCATCACGAGGTCGTAGGCCTTTGCTTTCACCCGGCCCGGATCGCTTTCGAGGATCGGCAGGTCTTCGTCGCGCGGCGCCGTGAACGGATGGTGCAACGCGACCCAGCGTTGCTCTTCCGCGTCGAACAGGAACGACGGGAACTCCACGACCCAGAGCAGGTTGAAGTGTTCGGCTCGGAGTTGGAATGGTTTGGCGGCCCGCTTCTGATCCTTGGCGGCCTTCTCCTCGGCCGCGTCCCACTCGGCCTTCTCGTCCCACCAGTTGCGGTAGAGCTTCAGGGCCGACCCCAGGTGCGTTCGCAACGCGCCGAGCACGTCGCAAACGACCGACTCCTTGTCCACGCCGAACAGCACGAGGTCGCCATTCTCGATGTTGAGCCGTTCCTTGAGCGCCTGTCGGGCCGGCTCGGGGAACGACTTCTCGATGGCGCCGGCCAAGGAGCCCGTGAACTTGTCCCCCTCGTACTTGAACCATGGCAGGCCCTGGGCCTTGTAGGTCTGCGCGAGCTTGACGAGTTCGCCTTTGTTGAGCACGGTGTTCGAGAACTTGTCGGCCGCCCCCTTGGCGTTCAACGCCCGCACAACCCCGCCTGCGGCCAGCGCGTTCTTGAAGACCGGGGCTTCGGATTGGCCGACGATTTCGGACACGTCGATGATCTCGAGCCCGAAGCGCAGGTCCGGCTTGTCCGAGCCGTACTTCGCCATCGCCTCGGCATAAGACAGCCGTCGGAACGGCGTCGCGACCGTCACGCCCACGCACTTCTGAATGATGTCCGCGCTCAGATCTTCGATGACCCGGAAGATGTCGTCCATTTCGACGAACGACATCTCGAGATCGAGTTGCGTGAACTCCGGCTGCCGGTCGGCCCGAGTGTCCTCGTCGCGAAGGCACTTGGCGATCTGGAAGTACTTGTCGTACCCGGACACCATGAGCAGTTGCTTGTAGAGCTGGGGGCTCTGCGGCAGGGCGTACCATTCGCCGTGATAGAGGCGGCTCGGGACGAGATAATCGCGCGCCCCCTCTGGGGTGCTTTTGCCGAGCAACGGCGTCTCGACTTCGAGGAAGCCCTGACCATCGAGATTGTCGCGGATCGTCTTACACAGCCGATGGCGCAAGATGAGCGTGTCCTGCAGCGACTTGCGCCGCAGGTCGAGGTAGCGGTACTGGAGGCGAACGTCCTCGTTGGCCAACTCGTCGCCGAACTCGGTGATCTCGAATGGTGGCGTGGGGCACGCGTTCAAGACGCGG
>JANLUE010001446.1:0-5043 GCA_031363325.1 Gemmataceae bacterium | reverse complement strand
CTTGCAGCGCGAAGTGGCCCTTCTTGTAGCGGCCTTCGGGATCTTCCCATTCGAGGGTCTTTTTTCCGTTCACGCTGATCGTGATTTTCGCCCCGACGGCGATCACTTCTTGCGTGAACCATTCGTCGGGCTTGTGAGGAGCCGTGTTCAGGACGGTGATCTTGTCGCGGAAGTCCTTGAGCGTCGTCCGTGGATCGGGGTAGAGGCTGCCGGTCTTGACCGGGTCACCATGGGTGGCGTTGATCTGGGCTTCGTAGCCGGTTGGGAAGCCGGGGCCGAACGCGGTGCGGAAGTATTGGCCGCTATTGCCTTTGTCGTTGATCTTGGCTTCGATGCGGTAATGGAAGTCCGCGTAGTCGTCTCGTTCACTGAAGAGGTGGCTGGCCGGCCCGCCGCCGATGATCGTCCCATCCTCAACTCGCCAAAGCGGCACGGTCTTGCCACCCACGGTCGCTTGAAAGGCAACGACTTTCCCATCGACTTTCTTCTCGGCCAGGTCCTTGATGTCCTTGTTCGGGGTGGGGTGCATTTTCCAGCCGGTGAGGTCCTTGCCATTGAACAGCTGGACCCAGCCATCTTCGGCGTGGCCGACGAGTGGTGAAATGGCGAGGATTCCGAGAACGACAATCCGTCCGAGCATGTGAGTTTCCCGTTGGAGAGAAATTGATCCGGGCGTGCAAAACCCGGCCCGTGCACGCCAAGATAGCCGAACGGATGAGGGCTGGCCTTCGATTCGCGTTAAGCGGGAGCGATCTTTCCGGCGAGGAAATCTATTCCGCCGGTCAAATTATCCATTTTCTCCTGTTCATCTCCCCCAAATTGGTTATTTTGACTCGGTAAGCGCAATACGTGCCCGCCGGAAGCACCGTTCTTTCATTCCATGATCGGCTTTTCCGGGCCACGACCGCGTGGGCCGTGGTTTCCGCGTCAGTGCAGGTTTGGCAGGCCGCTACCCTGCTCTCGCTCGGCAGCATCGTTGAGTATCACCTTGTCCCAGTGTGGCGGTAAAGGAGCTCGCATGAAGAGGTTTTTTGGCTTCGTCCTCGGCGCGGCCGTGGTGGCCTTGGTTCCGGGCGACGTGTCGGCGTTCGGCTTCCTGAAGAAGTGCAAAGGCGGCGGTCACGGCTCGTCGTCGGGCTGTGCGACCGCTAGCGCCAGCGATTGCGGCGCGGCCCCGGCCAACGTGACCTGGGTCGAACAGGATGTGAAGGTTTGGGAATGCCAGACCAAGACCCGCAAAGTCGAAGTCACGGTCCACAGGCAAAAGTGGGTCGACGAGGCCTACGAGTGGACCACGATGGAAAACGTGAGCCGCACCGAGAAGCGGCCGGTCCAGAAGTGTCGGACCGAGTGGGTCGATCAGCCGTACGAGTGGACCACGATGGAAAACGTGACCACGACGGAAAAGCGGCCGATCACGATCTGCAAGCAGGAATGGGTCGATCAGCCCTACACCTGCACCGTGATGCAACGCGTCACGACGACCGAGAAGCGGCCGTGCACCGTGTACCGCACCGTGACCGAACAAGTCCCGTACACGTACACGACGTACAAAACCGAAACGGTCATGGAAAAGCGGATGCAGACGACCTACACCTGCGTCGCGCGGACGATCACTGAAACCGTTCCGGTTTCGAACTGCGGCACGAGCGGCGGCGGTCACAAGTGTGGCTTCCTCGGCAAGTGCTTCGGCAAGGGTGGCGGCCATCAAGACGAATGCGCCACCCCGGCCCCGGCCTGCGAGACTCGCTGCCGGACCGTCATGGAACGCGTCCCGGTCACCTGTGAAGTCATGGTCCCGGTCTGTCGGCACGTTGCCGTCCAGAACCAGGGCATGCGAACCGTTTGCAAGCACGTCCCGGAAACGATCATGCAGGACGTGTGCGTGACCAAGTGCGTCCCGGTCGAACAGCACGGCGTCCGCAAGGTGTGCGTCACGAAGAACGAGACCGTCATGCAAGATTACTGCGTGACCAAGTGCGTCGCCACCAAGCACACGGGTACCCGCAAAGTCGGCGTGACCAAGACCGACACCGTGATGGAAGACGTCACGATCGTCGAGTGCAAGGCCGTCAAGCACACGGGCATGCGGAAGGTCTGCAAGACCGAAGCGGTCAAGGAAATGGTCGATCAGACCTACACCGAGAACGTTGAAGTCATGAAGAAGGTCAAGGTCGCGGTTCCGTGCGAAGCGCCGGCCCCGGCCCCGGTCGCCGCGATGTCGGGCGGCTGTGGCGGTTGCGAAACGCAGACGGCCTCGAGCTGTGGCGGTTCGTACTCGGGCGGTGGCCACAAGAAGTTTGGTGGCTGCTTCGGCGGCTTCAAGCTCTGCGGCGGTGGCTGCAAGTAAGTCGAATTGAGATTTGATCGGATGCGGCCCCGCCAATCGGCGGGGCCGTTTTCGTATCGTTGGCTCTACCCCTTCGCCAATTCCGTACGAACCGCTTCGAGCAGTTTCTTCGTCGCTCGGATCCCTTCCGATTCGCCAATCTTGCCGCCTTCATACTCGATGCCGACGTACCCCTTGTAGCCGGCCGCCAGAACGATCTTCATCATGCGCCGATAGTCCGTGTGCGTTTCGTTGCCCTTTTCGTCGAAGTCGTGCGACTTGGCACTGACGCCCTTCGCGAAAGGCATCAGTTCCTCGACGCCCTTGTAACGATCGTACTCGGTGTCCTTGTCGACCTGGAAGTTGCCGAAGTCCGGTAGGGTGCCGCAACGCGGGTGATCGACCTTCTTGATCGTCGCCGCGAGCCAGGCCCCGTTCGACGACAGGCCGCCGTGGTTCTCGACGATGACGTTGATTTCGTGCTTCGCCCCGAACTCCGTGAGTCGTCGTAGCCCGTCGGCGGCACGGCCCATTTGCTCCTCGTAGGTGCCGGAACTCTGGGCGTTCACGCGGATCGAGTGACAGCCGAGCGACTTGGCCCACTCGACCCAGCGATAGTGGTTCTCGACCGCCTGTTTGCGCTTCGTCTCGGCCGCGTCGCCGAGGTGTCCTTCGTCGTCGCACATGATCAGAACGCTTCGCACTCCGAGGTCGGAGCAACGCTTCTTCAGTTCGGCCAGATAGGCATCGTCCTTCTTTTTGTCCTTGTAGAACTGATTGACGTACTCGACGGCCTCTATGCCGTAGTCCTCCTTGGCCGCCTTGGGAAAGTCGATCGGGTCGAGTTTCTTGCCGAAGTGCGCTTTGTGGAGCGACCATTGGGCGAGCGAAAGGTCAAAGAGCGGTTTGGCGTCGGCCCGCGTGATTTGCGGCAGCGTGGCCCCGGCTCCGAGTGCACTGGCCGTTCGGAGAAAGTCGCGACGGTTCGGAGAGTTCATGACGCAGGTCCATAGAGTGGAATCGATCCCGCTTGGCTTGCGGTCGTGTCAATCTATTCGGAATCGCGAGTGGGTCGTACCGTGGCGGGCGGCCGTTTTTCGCGTTCCGTTGAAATCGGCCGCGACGGGCGGGGTCATTCGGATAGCCCCATTCGCCGAATTCGCGCCGACTCGCAAGATTGGCGGGCCGGCCGCGAATATCCTCACTGCTCCGCACCGCCGTTGCACTCGCTGTCCGCCGGGGCTCGCATGTTGTTTCAGCTCGAAGGCGTCACGAAGACCTACGGGGCCGTGACGGCCCTGAATAATCTGTCGGTCAACGTGCCGTCCGGTGCGGTCGGGCTGCTTGGCCCGAACGGTTCCGGCAAGACGACGATGATCCGCACGTTGCTCGGATTGATCCCGGTCGACGCCGGGTCGGGCTCGATCCTCGGGCTCAATTTTCGCGAGCGGCAGCTGGACATTCGCCGCATGGTCGGCTTCGCGCCCGAAGACGAGTGCCTGTTTCCCCGCGTGGCGGGCGTCGAGTTCGCGGCCTATGCCGGCGAACTGGTCGGCATGAAGGCGAAGGACGCCTTGCAACGCGCCCACGAAGTGCTCGACTACGTCGGACTCGGCGAGGCACGGTACCGTCGCGTCGAGACGTATTCGACCGGCATGAAGCAGCGCCTCAAGCTCGCGTCCGCGATCGTTCACGATCCCAAATTGTTGATCCTCGACGAACCGACCAACGGCATGGACCCGGCTGGTCGCGAGGAAGTCATCGAACTCGCTCGCGATCTGGCGCACAACAAAGGGATGAGCCTCGTCTTCTCGAGCCACTTGCTCCCCGATGTCGAGGCGGTTTGCGATCACGTCATCGTGTTGGGTTCCGGCCGATTGCTGGCGGAAGGACGGATCAAGGACTTGAAGCAAGTTCACAATCGTTGTTTCGAGGTGCGGCTGAAGGCCGACACGACGGCGTTCGCGAATCGGCTGAACGCACTCGGTTGCACGACCGATCAGCAGGAAGACTTGCTCCTGGTCCGCGTGCCGGACGGGCATTCGCCGCAATTGCTTTGGCAGACGGCGGCCGAACATCGCGAACAGATCCGCTTCCTGCGCCCGCAACGCAGCACGCTCGAAGAGGTCTTCTTGAAAGCCGTGGAGCAACCCTAATGCCCATCTTCGATCAAGGCTATCAGCACTGGTCGGGTGAGCTGACCGGCCATCGCTGGCGCTGGCTGGCGATCACCCGGCACGGCGTCCGCATCGGCATGAAGAACCGCCTGCTCCGGATCGCGATGATGCTCGCCTGGCTCCCAGCCATCGGGCTCGCGTTCAGCCTGTGCGTCTGGGGGCTCGTCGAACAAGGCTCCGATCTCGTCAAGCCATTGCTATCGTTCCTCAGCTTTCTCGGCCCCGAAGTGTTGGCCGACCCCAAGGCGTATCGCGTCGAAGTTTGGACTCTTTGTTTCGACTACTTCCTGCTGACGGAATTGCGCTTCTCGATGATCGTGATCCTGTTGGTCGGGCCGGGCTTGATCAGCCAGGACCTGCGCTTCAACGCGCTGCCGCTCTATTTTTCCCGGCCGTTACGACGCTTCGATTACTTCTTCGGCAAGTTCGGCGTGGTCGCGACGTTCCTCGGCCTCGTTTTGATCGTGCCATCGCTGATCGCCTATGTACTCGGACTGCTGTTCAGCCTCGATTTCTCGATCGTCGGCGACACGTTCT
>JANLUE010001427.1:0-1527 GCA_031363325.1 Gemmataceae bacterium | reverse complement strand
AAAAGAAGTTTAATTCTCGACGGGCGCCGGCGGAGTGACGAATAACGGGCAATTCCGGGAGCGATGAATGCGAGCACGATACGAACGTCCTGCACTCGTTCTCGCCCTCCGGTTCGCCCAACCGCCCCCCAGCCCACGCGGATGCCCTCACGAAATCAGAAAATCGAAGTGCCGAAGCAAGTCCGACCGCAGTTCGCCGGCCAGGAACACGGAGCCGGCGATCGCGATGCCATCGGCCGGCCCGCATTGCGCGCGGGCGGCCCTCGGTAAATCGTGGACGGTCACGTCCGATTTTCCGAGTGCGCGAAGCTGTTCGGCGATTGCCGTCCGGTCAGCCGAGTTCCTGGACCTGATCGAATATCTTTCGACGTTGAAGTGATGTTCACTCGTGGAAGTCATCTCGAACGTCGTGGGGCGTGGCCGAAGCTGCCGCCCGACGACGTTCCGTTTCGAGCGATTCCGAGAATCGCGGATGGACGCCATCGAGGTTGATCGAGTCGACTCGGATCTCGTACGCCCGAATTGGCACGCGGCACCAGTCCACCCAACAGACGGCCCAGACGCCGAGCATCGTCGCGGAGAGAATTGCGGCCAGTGCGATCAATTCACCCTTCATTAAGTGGATAGGAAACAACAACATCGCGATCAGGGCGATGACCGCGATCATGAACACGCCAGCGACTGCGCCATCGAACCAGCGTGTTCGGCGCTTCCAATAGCCGCGATGTCGATTGCAAACCGGCATCAATACGAACATTCGCTTCGTCTGAAGAATGGCCACATAGATTCCAACGAACACAAAGGCGAGCAGGAGTAACCAGACCCAGGGGTCACGCCAAGAGAATCTGTGACGGACTCGGGTCACGGCCGGCTCACCGCAAAACATACAAACGTCAGGTAATGAGCCCGATCCGCATTGTTCGAGAGTGAGTCGAACTCTGGCCATGATCGGCGACCTCCGTTCGCAAACGACACATGAGTTAAGTTAAGTTTTCGGTCGTCAAATTCTCGCTTCTGAAATCAGAATCGGTCGCAGTTCGCCGGCCAGGAACACGGAGCCGGCGATCGCGATGCCATCGGCCGGCCCGCATTGCGCGCGGGCGGCCTGCCACGCCACCCCGGGTGAATCGTGGACGGTCACGTCCGATTTTCCGAGCGCCCGAAGCTGCTCCGCGATGACCAACGGGTCCGCCGAGCGCGGGTTGCTGACGTAACGGGTCAGGTGGAACGCGTCGAAGGCGGGCGCGAGGATCGCGAGCATCTCGGCGATCTGCTTGTCGGCCGACGCGGCGTAGACAAGGTGCCTGCGGCCCGCGATGGGGAATGATTCGCGCATCGTCTCGACGAGGGCCTGGGTCGAAGCCACGTTGTGGGCGCAGTCCAGCACGACGACCGGTGCCTGGGACAGGAGTTCCAACCGGGCGGGCCAGGCGACATTTTCGAGGCCCGCCCGAATCGTGGCATCGGAAATGAGCAGGCCCCGTTCGCGCAGACGCACGATTGCCGCAAGGACGCCGGCCGCGTTCT
>JANLUE010001425.1:0-2153 GCA_031363325.1 Gemmataceae bacterium | reverse complement strand
CGTCCCAGCCGCCGGTGGCGAGTTGTTGGCCGTCCGGGCTGAAAGCCAGGGTCACCACCGGCACATCGCCGGCCCGGAACGGGGCGAGAATCTCTACGCCAGTTTCGACGTCGCGGATCTGCACCTGGGCGCCTTCGGCGGTCATCGCGACTCGCCGACCATCGGGGCTGAGTGCCACGACGCCCGCGAAGGCTTGGAAGGTACGGAGTTCCTTGAAGGTCGCCGTGTCCCAGGCCTTGGTCACTCCGGCAAAGTCGGAAGAGATCATCCGCTTGCCGTCGCGGCTGAAGATGACTCGGTAAGCCGGCCCCGCGTGGCCCGCCAGTGTTCGTTGAGCCACTCCATTCGTCGCGTCCCACAGTCTTACACTTTCGTCCTGGCTGCCCGACGCCAACGTGAGGCTGGCCGCGTTCGGTTGGAACGCCACGCCGAACACGGTGCCCGAATGCCCCAGGATCGGCAGGCTTTTCGGTCCGGTCCGCACCGGCGACGAGTCCCAGATTCGAACCGTGCCGTCCAAGCTTGCCGAGGCGAACTGTAGGCCATCGGCGCTCACCGCCAGGTCCATCGCCGTATCTTGATGCCCCCCGAGTGCAACCGCTTCCAGGCGCGATCCCAGGTCCCAAAGTCGAACGGACTTGTCGAGACTACCAACGATCAGCCGGTCGCCTTCTTTGTTAAACGCGACGCAGGTCATGGGGACGGATTCGTTGTGAAGGACGAAAAGTTGCGTTCCGTTCTTTGGGTCCCAAACGCGGACCGTGCTGTCGAATCCACCCGAGGCGAGACGCGTCCCATCATTGCTGAAGGCGACCGCCAGGGCCGGGCCGGCGTGGCCCTTCAAGACGTGCTCCGTGCGACCATTCGCGACGTCCCAGATTCGAACCGTGCCGTCGGAACTGGCGGACGCGAGCCGCCCGTCCTTCCCAAACGAGAGCGAGTAGACCCCTGTCGAATGACCAACGAGGCTACGAGTCTGTTCATAGTTCGTCGTGTCCCAGACGAAGACGTTGTGGTCCCCGCCGGCCGACGCGAGGAACTGGCCATCGCGACTGAAAGCGACGCGTCGCACGTATTCCTTGTGACCACGCAGAGTGTGCAACATTTTGCCCGTCGCCACGTCCCAAATCTTGACCGTCTTGTCCCAACTCGCCGTCGCCAGGTGTTTGCCATCCGGACTGAACGTCAGACCTTCGATTGGCATCAGGTGCGCGTTGATTCGGCGCCGAACTTCGCCGGTCGCGCGATCCCAGAGGATCACCACGCCCAAAGGAACGTCGAAACTCGACGAAGCAATGAGCTTGTCATCCGGGCAAAAGGCGACGCCCCAGACGCCGGACTTGTGTTCGCGGAAGACGAGCGGCCCGTGCGGGCGTCGTTTCAAGTGATGCCATTCCCAGCCGCGCAGGCGCTGCGGGCAATCGTCGAGGATTTCCTCGGCTCGGCCCACGTTGCCGGCCACCAGCTCGCGTTCCGCAAGCGCGATGCTGCGCAGGTACTTCTGGAGTTCCTCGCTCTCGAGCGCCTGAACGAGGGCGGTGTTCGTTTCCTTCTCGCGATCGAGCGCTTCACCGGTGAGTTTCTTCTCTTCGCGCAGGCGTTGGTTGCCGGCCGCCTGGACGACCAACGCGCCGCCGACCGCGAGCAACAACCCCAGGGCGATGCCGGCCGAGGTCAGGACCGCCGCCTTGTTCCGATGCACGAACTTGCGCAGTCGGTACGCGGCGGTCGGCGGGCACGCTTGAACCGGTTCGTTGTTCAAGAATCGCTGCACGTCGGCCGCGAACGCGCTAACTGTCTCGTACCGGCGGCTGCGATCCTTCTCCAAGGCCCGCATGACAATCCAGTCGAGTTCGCCCCGGAACAGCGATGACAGTTTGCGCAACTCATGGCCGCGCGGCGTGGACATCGTCTCCGCATGTTGGCCGAGCGTGCTCAGTCGCGTGCTCGGGCGAACCGGTTCCTCGTCGCGGATGATTCGGCGAATTTCGTCGTAGCCCGCCTTCGTGAAGCGATCCTTTGCGAACGGCGTCGTCCCCGTGAGGAGTTCGTAGAGCAAGACACCCAGCGAATAGATGTCGCTCCGGGTATCGACATCGAGCCCGCTGTGGCCCGCCTGTTCCGGCGACATGTACATTGGCGTCCCGATCATC
>JANLUE010001424.1:0-7351 GCA_031363325.1 Gemmataceae bacterium | reverse complement strand
GGCATACACCACAGAACGAACTTCTCTTCGACACCATCAACGGCAAGGGGCTGAAAGCGAATCAGGTGAGCGAAGGGACGCTCCTGACGCTTGGCCTGTTGACGGCGATCCACGGTGTCAACAAGCCGGGCGTCCTGTTGCTGGACGATCTCGACCGAGCGTTGCACCCGAGGGCGCAGCGGGAGTTGATCGACCTCCTGCGCGGCGTGCAACAGACGAACCCCGAGATTCAAATCGTGGGCTCGACGCATTCGCCATACATGCTGGACAACATGAAACCAAATGAATTGATGGTGCTTTCGCTGCGCGACGATGGGTCGACCGCAAGCGAGCCAATCACGAAACATCCGAAGTTCGAGAAGTGGAAGGACGAATTCCACCCCGGCGAGATGTGGAGCTTCTTCGGCGAGAAGTGGGTGGCCGGGACGGAGGTCGCCACGAAATGAGCCGTCGAATCGCCGTCGTGTACGAAGCGGCTGCGGACTTTCGCACCGGAACAGAACTGGCCGATCGGGCGTTGGTCGAGGCCATTGACTGGCTCGATGCTGATCTCATTACCCATCAGCGGGAATGGATCGGCGAGATTGCCCAGGAGCGGCTGACATGGACAGCGATCCCCCGCCTCGCCCAGGTTGCGCGAATCCGAACACACGGGCACATCGACGGGAACCCGTTGGAGATAGACGCGGGGGCCGCCCGCCGCGCCATCGCGTATCTCAAGGCGGCCTTCGACGACCTCGACGGAATCGTGTTGCTTCGTGACCAGGACGACCAACCGGAACGCCGACTCGGGCTTGAGCAGGCTCGCTCCGAACATCACGGAACTCCGGTGATCTTGATCGGTCTGGCCATCGTGGAACGCGAAGCGTGGGTCCTTTCGGGCTTCGAGCCACGAGACGAAGCCGAACAATCGCGTCTCGACGCCGAACAACAGGCGCTGGGGTTTCAGCCGCACGAGCAAAGCCACCAACTGACGGCGTGCAAGAACAACACGGCCCCGCGCAGCCCGAAACGCGTCCTCCGGCAACTCGCGGGCGGCGAACATGACCGCGAACGCCATTGCTGGAACACCACGCCGCTCGCGCTGTTGCGGGAACGCGGCGCGGAGAACGGCCTGGCCGCGTATCTGGATGAAGTGCGGACTCGATTGGCCCCGCTGATCGGCCACGCTTCGCAGAGGCTCGAGTCCTGAACCAGGATGGCGCAGCCATCGCCGCCCTGGACATATTTGGTTTCACCGGCGGCTCAGGCCGCCGGCTCGCTTCGCCAACGACTTGGTTGAGGTGTTACTTGGATCGCAAAGTCTATCGCCCCTTCACTGAGATCTGATACGCCCCCGGGTAATTCGCGTATGGCGAACTCGTCAGGCCGTTCTGCGTCGAGCCGACGAAGTTGACCGATGGGCCGAGGATTGTGACCTTGACCGTCGCCGGTTGGCCGACCTTGGCGACGCCCATGTGGACGGCCGCGGCGGCGAGCGACGAATCGAGGGTGTACATGCCGGTGCCCCACAACGAACCTTGGGCGGCACCGATGACTTTGAAGTGGTACGTCTTGCCGACGTGGCCCGGCCCCTGATACGCGGTCAGCGTTCCTGGGTCGGGCAGTGCGCCGGCTACTTCCGTATCGTCTTTGAAGCCGGTCGTCGACAGGGCGATCGCGTCCGACAACTTCAGTTGCACTTCGCCGAACGCGAACGACTTGGCCTTCAAAGTCGGCGTGAGGATTTGCCCCGCGATCTTCGACTTGTCCGTGTAGAGCACATCGTGTTCGGGGACCTCCATGCGCCCGGCCGGCACGAGGCCTTCGAGCTTCTCCAACAATTCCTCGGCCCGCTTGACGACTTCGGCGTCCGTCGACTTGAGCGCGTTCCTCACGGCCGGGACCGACTTGTCGAGGTGCTTCAGCAACGTCCCGGTGCCCGCTTCGCGCTTGCGGAAATCGTTGCTCCCGAGGTCGGCGACGGCCAACTCGATTTGCTTGGCGATGTCTTCGGGGACGCGCAGGCCGAGATCGATCTTGCGAACCTCGCTGACCGGGAAGGTCAGTTTGCCGTGCGGCGTCATCAATTCGATGGCCGAGTCGAGGAGGGTGAGCCGGAGCGTACTCATGTCCGTCAAGCGCACGTCGATCACGGCTTCGGTCGGCTTGGGCGACTTCTTCTTGGGTTCGTCTTGAGCGTGGGCGAAGTGGGCGACGTTCGCGAACGCGGCGATCAGGAGAGTGGAGGCGAACAGGGGGATCCGGGACATGCGGACGGCCTCACGGGGTCTCGGGCGGGACGCTTAGAGCATATCCCGAGGGACCGGTCGTCCGCAAGATGGAGAATCTGTAACGACCGTGGCAGGCGGCCGTCGCCGCCTGGGCCGGTGCGGGCGGAATTTCCGCGCAACTCCGCGAAATCCCGTGAACCCGCGCCCCGATTGTAGACGATACCGATCCCAGGATTCACACGACCGGCCCCCGTGGGCCGATGGGGCATCATCATGTATTCGATCCGCCGCGCGCGGCTGCTTCTCCTGGGACTCACGGTCGGCCTGATGGGGACCGGCTGCCAGACCTGGATCGGTGGGATGACGCTCCCGTCCGGGCACTATCTCGAAGGTCATAACCCGCAGTACTTCCCAGAGGAGCCGCAGTTCCCGCTCCAGCGTGAACTGGCCTACCAGGAAGAAGCGGCGGGCCTGTTGAACCCGAACAACAAGGCTGGTGCCCGCAACCCGGCCCCGGTTCCGGGCGGCGCGGCCGGCGCGCCGAAGTAACTTCGAGCCCACGGACTCACGCCGGTGCGCGAAGGGATCGATCCATGATTCGATATGCGTTGAAGCGACGGGGCCTGACGTTCGGCGCGGGGGCGCTGGCGGCCGGCCTCCTCTCCGGCTGTCAGGGGATGGGCACGCAACTCGTCGGCCCGGCGGGCGGGCGAGCCGAGCCCGTCCACGGCACGGGGATGGCCCCCGCTTCGCCGGCCTTCGCCCAGGTCGCGGCCGGGCAAGCGCTGCCCGCGAACGCCGCCCGAGCGCCGATCAACGGATCGGGCGGCATCGTCTATCCAGTCGGCTAGTCGTCGGCCGGCGGCAACGCGATCACCCCCCAACCTCAGTTCGTTGGCCAGCCGCAGTTCGTCGGCCAACCCCCGGTGATCGGCCAACCGCAGATCGTCGGTCAGTCGAACATGATGCCGGCCGGCCAGCCGATCGTGCTCGGCAACGCGCAGACGCCCATGGTCATCGGCCAGGCGACGATCGGCATCATCAACGGCCCGAACGGACCGCAATACGTGATTCTGGATGGAATGCCCGGCACGATCTCGATGCCCGCCTCGAGCCCGGTGATCCCGGTCAGTCCGCCGCCGATCGTCTCGACGCCGACGCTCACGGCACCACAGAATGTGCCCGCACCAATCGTCGAAGCGAACTACTCGCCGCCAACTGGACAGCCGACGTTCTCGCCGCCGGCGCCCGCCAGCGTGCCGATTCCCGCGATGCCGCAACTGCCGGGTGCCGTCGAGCCGCCGAAGCTGCCCGAGTTCGCGCCGGCCGGCGCGTTGCCGAAGTCGCCGAGTGGGCCCACCTTGCCGGCCGCCTCGGACAACAAGGCGGGCCTCGGTGCCTACCCGACGCCTCCAATGGCCGCGCCGAATTCCGCTCCGATGCTGCCGAAACTCCCGCCCGCGACCGGCCCGGTCGAAGACGACATCCCGGCCGCACCGATCTTCCTGCCGGTCGGAAAGTGATTCGAGAAATGTGATCGACGACGGGGATTCACTCGGGAGTGATCCCCAACACCTTCACCTTCGATCTCCGCTCCAAGCGGCTCGAGGGCGGATGGTGCCGGGTTGGAACACGTCACGAACTCGCCTTGTCGCCACTCGAACCGTCGGCGACAATTCCCAGGCCATATCCTCCGCGAGTCCGCCATGCGCTTTGTCGTTTCGGTCCTGCTCATCGGCCTGATCGTTCCGTTGACCGGTTGCAAGAAGTCCGCCCCCGAGCCGGCCGGCGAACCAAAGTCGAACGCGGCCGTGCCGGCCCGGGCCGAGTACGACCTCAAGCAACTCGGGGTCGACCTGCGGAGCGGCAACCGCGAGCGGCGGGCCACGGCGATTCGCAATGCGCCGATCATGGAGGAGGACGGCGAGGCGGTGATACCGATCTTGCTCGACGCCTTGAAAGATCCGGCGGCCGAGAACCTGGGTTCGTCGTCGTACGACCGGCCGACGAGTGCGCGCGAGACGGCTGTACTCGCCCTGCTCGCCATCAAGGACAAGGGCAAGAAGGCCTTGCTGGATTCCGGCTTGAAGTTGCTTGAAGCGGATTTGACCAATTCGAAGGAAACGATTCGCGAACACACGGCCAATGCGATCGGCATGATCGGGTCGGACGCGAAGCGATCGGCCGACGCGGTCGCGAAGCTTTGCGGCGACAAGAATCGCGACGTGCGCTCGGCCGCCTATCGCGCCCTCGAGAAACTCGGTACGTTCGATACGATTCCGGTGCTTCAGTTGCTTTCGAACCCGGACCTGGCGATCGCAGCGGATGCCGCGACCGCGCTCGGTTGGTTGAAGACCGACACGACCAAGGCCGTTCCCGCCTTGCTCGAGGCGATCAAACGGCCGACGCGCGACAAAGACAACGCGAACGATGCGCAACTGGTCCGCAACAAGGCGGCCGAGGCGCTCGCGTCCGCCGGCAAGTCCGAGGGGGTCGTTCCGGCGCTGATCGACTTGCTTCTCAAGGCCAAATACGAGGATGTCGAGCGGGCCCTCCAAGAAGCGAAGCAGGGCGAGCGTGGCACCTGGGTCTCGGGGCCGATGCTCGCGCTCCGACGCATTGGCAAGCCAGCCGTCGAACCGCTTCGCCCGTTGCTCAAGCACGAACAGCCGGTGGTTCGCTATCAGGCGGCGGCGATCCTCGGCGGCATCAAGGAAGCCGACGCGGCCCCGGCCTTGCCGGACATTCTGACGGCGCTGGAAGTCGAACGAACTCTCCCCATGGGCCAGATTTATGTCTTTGAGGAGCTGGTCGCGGCCGGCTTGAACTTGAATGCCGACCCGGTCCGCATGGCCGCGATCGTCGGCCAAATTCTGGGGCACGACGACGAAAAGGTTCGCTATCGAGCCGTGCGGTTAATCAGCCGATTTCGCAAAAGGGCCGCGCCAGCCGTGCCGAAATTGACCGAACTGATCAACGATTCGGCCAAGGGCGTTCAACAGGCCGCGATCGAAACGCTCGGCTCGATCGGGCCCGCCGCCAAGGAAGCGGTGAGCGAGTTGGGCAAGAAGCTGGAAGATGGCGATACCTACTTGGCCGCGGCGTCCGCGAACGCGTTGCGGAGCATCGGTCCGGCCTCGGCCCCGGCGACGCCGGCCCTGGCCAAGGCGCTCGATTCCAACGACCAGAACCTGAGTTCGGCGGCCGCCAAGGCGATTGCGGCGATTGGGCCGGAAGCGGTCGGGGCGGTCGACGCGCTCGTTAGGCACCTCGACGATGCGAAGACCCGGCCGGACGAACGACGTGTTCTGCTCGCCGCCGTCTCGGCGATTGGGCCGCTGGCCAAAGCCGCGATCCCAGCGGTCACGAAGTTACTCGCCGACAAGGACGCGTCCGCTCGGGTGCTGGCGATCGAAACGCTCGGCAACATCGGGCCGGGCAACGCGGAAGTTATCAAGGCCCTGACCGGGAAGCTCGCCGACAATTCGCAAACAGTTCAGACGACCGCGCTCCGCGTGCTCGGCGAAATGGGCCCCGCCGCGAAGTCCGCAGTCGATTCGCTGAAGCCGTTGCTGTCGCGTTCGACCCCGATCAAAGTTTGGGCGGCCGCCGCGCTGACGGCGATCGGCGTCGAGGCCGACGCGAACGCCAAGATCGTGCTCGACGTGGCCAAGGACCGTTCGGCCGCCAATCGCATCCCCCGGTCGGCGGCACTCGAAGCGGTTGCCTTGCTCGGGCCGAAAGGCAAGCCCGCGATCCCGGAACTGATCGACGCGATCAAAGAGAAGCCGACCGGCCCGACGCGTGGCGATCAAGTCACGACGCGGGAACTGGCGGCGCGATCGCTCGGCAAGATCGGCGCGGCCGATGCGGACACCGTGAAGGCCCTGAACGATTTGCTCAACGATCAATCGGCGACCACACGCAAGGCCGCGGCCGAGGCCCTCGGAGGCATCGGCGAGAAAGCCATCACCTCGGTGCCCAAGTTGCGGAACCTGACCGAATGGGACAACGTGGCCGGGCCGGCCGCGGAAGTCGCCATCCGCAAGATCGAAGGGACCAAGGGCGAATGACCGGTCGCAGGTGAGTCTAGAATAGCAGTGCCCACTTTCGCGGAGAGCGAGACATGACTGCCGCCGACCGGGACCAGGTTCTCGCCGACGTGGACGCGTTCTGTCAGGAGATACGGCCGCCCGAAGAGCTTTGCTACGTCGAACACCGGTTCAACGACCAGGTCGTGCCCCTCGCCAAAAAGTTCAACATCCTGGGGCTGCTGACGCCGGTCGAATTGGGCGGTCGGGGTTGCGATGCGGTCACCTATCTTCGAGCCCTCGCCCGGATCGGTCGCGAGGGAACTGGCGTTCGCACCTTCTTCTCCGGGCACGTATCAATCGGCGCTTATCCGATCCTGACCTGGGGCAACGCCGACCAGAAGAAGCGCTATCTTCCGGCCGCCTGTCGCGGCGAGAAGATCCTCGCCTTCGGCCTCACCGAGCCCGATGCGGGAAGCAATCCGCTCGAAATGACTTCCACCTACGAGAAACGTGGCGACAGGTACATTCTGAACGGCGTGAAGTATCTGATCTCGAATGGCGGCATCGCCGACGCGATCATCTGCTTCGCGTACCCGACGAGCCCCCCGAGCGATGGCCCACGCCGCATTTCCGCGTTCATCGTCGATACGCGTCAGCCGGGGTTCGTCGTCGAAAACCTGACGGCCAAGATGGGCATGTTCGCGGCCAACACCGCGATGTTCGAGCTGCGGGACGCCGAGGTGCCGATCGAAAACATGCTCGGGGCCGAAGGGGACGGCTTCCGCATCGCGATGGGCACGCTCGTGGCTGGCCGACTCAGCGTCGCGGCCGGCTGCCTTGGCGTGATCGAGGATTGCCTCGAGGAAGTATTGAACTACTCCAAGGAACGTTTGCAACACGGCAAGCCGATCGCCAAACATCAACTGGTTCAGGACCACATCGCCCACATTGAAATGGACCGCGTGGCGTCCGACGCGATCGTGATGAAAGCAGCCGAAGCCAAAGACGAATCGACCGCCCATCCGGGGAACAAGGACCGCGCGAATCGCGCCGACATCCTGGCGGCGCAGGCGAAGTTCTTCGCCTCGAACGCCGCCTGGGACG
>JANLUE010001399.1:0-7449 GCA_031363325.1 Gemmataceae bacterium | reverse complement strand
CACCTCGATGTCCCGGATGATGCTCTGGACGAGCGGCAACATCTGCCGGGCCGTTGGGAGGTCGAGATTCACGTCCTTTCGCTTCGTCTTCGCCGAAGCCCCGAAAGCACGCCTGGGCGTGTCGTTCATCTTTGGTCTCCCAGTTCAGGGAGTCGAATCGACCCCCTTCATTCCACATCTTACCTTATCGTTCAAGACACCGACATGGCAGCCGGTGTCGGAATCCGCAGCATTCTTCGCGCCACGAGCCCCTACTATCGGATACGAACCAGCCCCCATCGGATTCAACTAAACGTCCTTCCACCGAACGAACGCTTCCACCGCGTAGAACTCCGGCAACCCCAAAGCATCATACGCGGCCGCCGTCGAGCGGTTCCGCTCTTCCGATCGTTGCCAAAATTCCCGCTTGTCCCGACCGCCCGGGAACATCGCCTTGTCCTTCTGCGATTGGTGCCGAAAGATCGCCAGTTTTTTCTTCTCGACGGTCTCGGGGCTGATCGGGACGGCCATCTCGATCTGGTGCGGTTCCCACTCTTCCCAGGCCCCACGATACAGCCACACTTCAAATATCTGTTTTTGCTTGCGAACCCGGCGGACGGCTTCATAAATTGCCTCCGCACAAGTCCGATGCGTTCCATGCGGGTCCGAAAGTTCGCCCGCCACGTAAATTTGTGCCGGTTGTAGTCGTTCGAACAGCTTCACCAGGTCCGTGATGTCCTCCGGGTGGATCGGGGCCTTGGCGATCGTCCCCGTCCGGTAAAACCGCAGGTCCATGAACTCCAGTTGCTCGGGCGGGATGTCGCACGCCAGCGCGGCCGCCCGCGCCTCGGTCTCCCGAATCAGTCCCTTGATCCTTAGCACGTCGGCCGAGTCCGGCTGGCCGGGGGACTTCGAGTCCAGGAACGCCTGAACACGTTCGCGGACCTCGGCCGTCTTCTGGGCGTCGATCCCGAACAGTTTGTTGAAGCTCTCCACGAAGTCCGCGAAGCGGCGGGCATCGTGGTCGAAGACCGCGATGTTCCCGCTCGTCATGTAGGCGACGTGGACTTTGTGCCCCTGTTCCACGAGGCGGATGATCGTCCCGCCCATACTGATCACATCGTCATCCGGGTGCGGACTGAACACCAAAACGGTTTGGCGCTCCGTCCCGGCCGGGTGATGTTGAATCGTCTTGAGCCGGTCCTGGAAGATTTGTTCCCCCAGCTTCTCGGCCGGCCCATGTTCGCGAAGCAGGTCGTACAGATGGTGGTCGCGAAAATCCAGGTCAGACAGCTTCAAAAGGGCCTTGTTGAGTTTCAGGCTCAACCACACGACCGCCTGGCGAATCCGATCGGGGGTCCAATCGACGGTCGTGACTTCCCACGGCCGACGGAAGACCGTCAGCTCGCCCGCGCCGGCCTCGTCGAGCAGGAAGCTCGCGTCCGGGTGCGAGTGCAGGAAGCTGGCCGAGATTGCTTCCGATTGCGCTTGCTCGACGGCCTTCAGGACGATCGGGGCCTTGTGCTCCCCGAACGCCATGATGACAACTTTTCGAGCCTCCATGATCGTACCGACGCCCATCGTAATGGCCGACTGCGGTACGTTCTCCTCGCCGAAAAAGTCGCCGGCCGCGTCGCGCCGTGTGACCGGATCGAGCGTCACGAGTCGCGTTCGGCTGTTGCGCGTCGACCCCGGTTCGTTAAAGCCGATGTGGCCGGTTCGGCCGATGCCGAGAATCTGCAGGTCGATGCCGCCGGCCTTGCGAATGGCCAGTTCGTAACGGCCGCAAAAATCCTCGACGTCGTCGGGGTTCAGCGTGCCATCCGGAATGTGGATGTTGTGCGGTTTGATGTTGACGTGGTTGAAGAACGTCTCGAACATCCAGCGGCGATAGGAATGCGGATCGTCCCCCGGCATCGGGAAGTATTCGTCGAGATTGAACGTGACCACCGCGGACAGGTCAAGCGCTTCTTCGCGGTGCAAGCGAATGAGTTCGCGGTACAGCCCCACGGGCGTCGAGCCCGTCGCCAGGCCGAGCACGGTCGGCCGGCCGGCCGAGTTGTTCTCGCGGACGAGGCGTTCGACGATCAAGGCGGCGTGGCGAGAGGCCTCGTGCGAGGTCTTGAAGACGAGCGTGCGGATGCGGGCGTTGGGAACGTAATGCGACGACATCAGGTTACTTCACGGCCTTGGTGCGGAGAGTCGGAAGGGAAAGTGTATGTTCGGTCGCAGGTGAAGCAACACGGCCGCGAGGCCGGCTCAGGAGAAGATTTGCAGGTAGCCGCACGCGTCGGCCGGGCTAGGCGACCAGGTTTCCGGTACGTCTGGAAGAATCAAGCGTCGCAGTCGGCGGTACGCGAGAATCAGCCGGGTATCAAGCTTCTGGAGGAAGTCAGTGCCGAGGAGAAAGTGACCGTCTCCTGGATTTGATTTGTCGACGGTGGGCAACACGACACTTTCAACAAGGAACCACTCCGATCGTCGCGTGACTTGGTTGAACATCCAGAATCCGACTCCACCATAGTTGGCCGGCGCGTTCGCCCAGCGAAACGACTCCGGCAAATGCGACGGACGAGGTGATTCGGTCGGTCGAATCAAGGGCTGAAACGGCGGCCGGAGAATTGAGGCTGGGTATTCCGGCATCAAGACCGCGTGGAGATTTAGCAATTTTGAATTCGCGTTGCCGACGCCGACTTCCATCGAATGATCGACGGCGAATCGAAGAGTAGCGACGCCGTCACGTTGGACAAAAACAGGAAACACGGGCGTCTGAAATGCCAGGCGAGGCTTTCGGCGTCGGCTCATGTTGATTCAAGGTGTCATGGCAAAGATTCTGGAAAAGTCGGCACAAAGGCAACGACGGGCATCAAAACGAAGGTCAACGTGCTTGACCCGGCATTTCGTCCGACGGCCGCTTCGGCCTCCTCAATGGTCGCACCGGACCCAACAATGAGGCCTTGGCTCACCGCAACGATCTGTCCGCCATATTTCTTCAGATAGGCCGCAGTCCCGACGACGGCATGCATGTCCCGTTGCATTCGTTCCAGGTCCGGGGGCGTTCGATCCGGCCCGGGGGAGGGCTTCTCGGCTGGTTTCCGCTTTGGCATTGGAATCACTCGGCATGGGCCTCGCAACGTTCACTTTACTCACGCGTGTTCCGCTCCGCTAGATCCGGAGGATTTCGATCGGACGACCAATCCGCGGCTTGCTGGGTCGGCGCTTGATTGGACATTGCGGTTCTTCAGTGCGGAACCACGTTCGAGCGGCCTTTGACTCAGGGCAAAGATTCCGGGAATGTGGGCACGGTATCGACATACGGCGTCAATACGAATGTCAGCGAGCTCGAATCAACCGTTGGTCGGACGGCGGCTTTCGCCTCCGCCACGGTCGCACCATTGCCGACGATCAATCCCTGAAAGATTGCAACGACTTGGCCCTCGTACTTCTTCAGATAAGCCGCCGTCCCGACGACGGCATGCATGTCCCGTTGCATTCGTTCCAAATCCGGGGGCGTTCGATCCGGGCCAGGAGAGGGCTTCTCGGTTGGTTTCCGTTTTGGCATTGAGATCTCTCGTCATCAACCTCTCAACGTTGACTCTACCCTGGCGCGAGCCACATCGCTACCCAAACAACTTCAGCACCGGCTTGCCATCCTCGATCAATTGAGTCGGCCGACCCTGGGCGTCTTGCACGCGTACTTCGGGATCGATGCCCAGGGCGTGGTAGATCGTCGCGGCCAGGTCTTCGGGCGTCACCGGGTGGTCGATCGGATAGGCGGCGTCCTTGTCCGATTTGCCGTACATGGTCCCGCCGCGAATGCCGGCACCGGCCAGGACGGCCGGGAACAAGGTGCTCCAGTGGTCGCGGCCCCAATTCGAATTCGCCTTGGGCGTGCGGCCCATTTCGCCGAGCGCCACGACGAGCGTCTCGTGCAACAGACCCCGGTCTTCCAGATCGACGAGTAACGCGGCCAGCGACTGGTCGAGCGATGGCACCAAGTGCCGTTTGACGTCGTCGCTGTTGAGATGGGAATCCCAACTGTAGCCATCGACCGCGTCGTATTGCACCGTGACGAAGCGGACGCCGGCTTCGACCAATCGTCGCGCCATGAGGCACGATTGGCCGAACAGATGTCGGCCATAGCGATCGCGGACGGCCGGCGCCTCGGCCCGAATGTCGAGGGCTCGGCGGGTTCGATCCGAGGCGGCCAGTTCGAAGGCGCGCGTTCGCGTTCGGTCGAACTCCGAGGTTCGCGCCACGCGGCGCTGAGCGTCGAACTGGGCGAGCAACGATTGCCGTTCGCCAGATCGGTCGAGCGTCAGGTCGATCGGGGCCGCGAGTCCTTCGATGCGAAACGTCAATTCGTCGTCCGTACATTCGCGCCAGTAGGGGTTGTCCTTTTGGTCGCGCTTGGCGACCGATGTCGAGATCGGGTCCCAGGCCTGACCAAGCCAGCCGCCGTACTGGCCGGGTCGCTTGTACTGGCCGGCCAATTCGAGTTTGCCGAGCGCGTTCGGCACGACCATGTACGTCGGTAGCTCTCGGCCCGCGCGGCCGGCCCGCGTGAAGCAATGATCGACCGCCGACCCGATCGAAGGCCAGTCGCGCGGCGTCGCGTCGAACCCGCCGCCAATCGGAATGTGCCAGCGCTTGCCCGTCTGCAGATAGTGTCCGGCCCCACTATGGTCGTTGTAACTGTGCGTCATCGTTCGCACGACGCAGAACCGATCCGACACATTGGCGAGCCGGGGCAGATGTTCGCCAATCAGTAGCCCCGGCGTGCGCGAAGCGATCGGCTTGAACGGGCCGCGAATTCGTTCGGTCGCGTTCGGCTTCAGGTCGAACGTTTCGAGTTGGCTCGGCCCGCCGAACAAGAACAAGAAGATGACCGACTTGGCCCGCGCGACCATCGACGAGTGCGCCGATTCGGCCGCGAGCACGCCCGGCAGGGAAAGGCCGAACAACCCGGCCCCGCCCGCGCGTAGAAGTTCACGGCGATCCGGTGAATGGATGGAGAGCATGCGAGGAATTGTACCTCAACCCGAATGGACGCCATCCTCATTCCAGCGAAAAAATCTGCGGAATGAATTTCGCCGCGAGGCGTTTCGCATCGGACGAGCGAAGCGCTTTCGGTTGCCCGGTCTTGCAAAGAACGATTCCGCCTCAAGCCCCACCGCGTTCGCGATCCTGGGCGCGCTCCGCTTTGGCCGACTCGCGCGGTTCGTCGCGCCAGGAAGCGAGCGTCTTGCGGACGGTCGCGACGTCGGCCAGCTCGATCCCTTCACGGCGCGTGAGTCGGCGTTCGAGTGACTCGAGCAAGGCCTCCCACATGTCGCGGCTCGGGTTGGCCCACGCTTCCCAGATGCCCCGGCGTTCGCGACGACACGCGAACGTCCACTTGCCGGCAAACCGCTCGGCCCGCACGTAGCGACGCTTGTCGGTGACCGGATCGATGTCGTCCCACTTGATTTCCATTGAGTCCATCCACGCGGGAGAAGGAAGAAACCCGAAGAGTGGCCGCGATCTTCAACCGCCCACGATTGTCCGATTCACCATGGGATGGCATTCGTGGGTTGGGCCGAAGTCGCTGTCCGGGTGATAGGCGATCACCCGGAGGTCGCTTGTTGTCGTGTGAAAACTGTGTCGTAGCCCCGTCGGGATAGCGAACGCGAGCCCCGGTTCGAGCGAGTGTCGGCCGTCGGGTGTGACGCACTCGCCCTGGCCAGCGACGATCAGGCCGACGCGAATCGAGGGATGCGTGTGGGCCGTCTGTCGCGTACCCGGCGGGATGTGCAACAAATTGAGACACGGGTCGCCGAGGATCGGCGGCGGGATCAACAACGAATCGGTACAGCCATCGATGTACCGGAGCCGGCCGGTCCCTTCGATCGGCCCGCCGATTTGGAACACGCCGTGAAAGCCGAGTCGGCCGATCAACAAGCCCGCGCCGCCGGCAATTTTGCCCGACCCCGGCACGGCGAAGTACATACCGGCCCCCAGCGTGAATCGACCCGCAACGCAGTACAACTCCGCCGGGCCGTCCTGAACAAAGGCGAACTGGGTGCGATCGGCCGACCATTCGCGCGCCGCGCCCACGCCCCAGCCGATCGCATCGGTCGGGTGGATGTCGTCGCGCAGGTCGAACCGAGCGGCGGGAATCGGTTGCGAGCGAAAGCCAGTCATCGGGTTGTTTTATGGCGGAGTGGCATGAGGTGTCGACGCGTCGAGTTCGTCGAGGCCGCGACTTGGAATTCCAAGGAGTTTGCCGTCTCGCCGGTATACAAAGACGTCGCTCAGACCTGATCCCAATTACGGCAACCTCGAATACTTGGAGCTTGCCGCGGCGAAAGTCGCGGCGCTCCTTCAGAAATAGGAGGGCAGCGCGATGGCAGAGATTCCTGAGATTAGCGATCTGTTCCTGGCCGCTGCCGAAATCGAGGCGGAGACTCCGATTACAGTCGGTGCGAACATGGTTGGCCCCGATGGGCGATTCTGCAGGCCACATCGTTTGGAAATGCGAGAGTGGGATGACCAGGCGGGCAACTTTCCCCTGAGTGTGTTGGAGCGTCACTAAGTTTTCACGCCAAATGTCGCGACGGCCGCAGTAATCCGAGGTCTGGCAGTCGGAGCGGCAGACCACGGGATCGCATTGCTTTTCCGCGCCGCCGTGGGTATCCCACCCTACCCAATCGGAGGCCGCCGTGGATCAGCCCTATTTCGTTCATTCGTCCGCGTTCGTCGACGACCCGTGCGAGATCGGGGCGGGCACCAAGATCTGGCATTTTTCGCACGTCATGCCGAATTGTCGGCTCGGGCAAAAATGCAGCCTCGGTCAGAACGTCCACGTCGCCTCGGGCGTGATCATCGGCCACAACGTCAAGATTCAGAACAACGTATCTTTATATGATGGGGCGGTGATCGAAGACGACGTGTTCCTCGGCCCGTCCTGCGTGTTCACCAACGTCTCGAACCCGCGTAGCCAGGTCGTACGCCGGCACCTTTACGAGAAGACGCTCGTTCGCCGCGGCGCTTCGGTTGGCGCGAACGCCACGATCGTTTGCGGCACGACGATTGGCCGCTACGCGTTCATCGCGGCCGGCGCGGTCGTGACGCGCGACGTGCCCGATTACGGGCTCGTCATGGGCGTGCCGGGCCGAGTTGTCGGCTGGATGAGCCGCCACGGCAATCGCCTGCCGAAGCCCGACGCGAACGGCCAGATGATTTGCCCCGAGACCGGCTGGCGCTACCAGCTGGCGGGCGACACCGTGCGCTGCCTCGACTGGGACGAAGACAAGCCGTTGGCGTAGCCACTTCTGCCGCAATCGCGGGGTATAGTTAGCGAGCCGGGGGCATCAGCCGCAAGTCGACGACAAGGCGAGCCGGCGGGCGTTAGCCCGCCGGGTGAATCCCCGACGACAATGTGGTACTCGAGAACTGGCCCAGGAATCCAGTCGTGTCGCCGGCGGTTCA
>JANLUE010001394.1:0-3886 GCA_031363325.1 Gemmataceae bacterium | reverse complement strand
TGAACGAATTGCCCGTTTCCCATTCGGGGCCGAGGGATTCGTGGCTTTGGAGCCAGCCGTTTCTTTGCGATCGCGCCGCGTTGTTGAAGTCGGTAGACGATCAACAAGCGTTGCTCGATCAGGTGGCCGAAGGTCGGCAATACACGGACAAGCGTGGCCGAGCGATGGGCCTGCTCACCTCCGGCCGACTCGCGAGCGCGTTCGACCTGGGTCGTGAATCGGCGACGACGCGCGATCGCTACGGCCGACATCAGTTCGGCCAATCACTGCTGCTCGCCCGACGTTTGCTCGAAGCGGGCGTTCCGTACGTGCAAGCCCACATGGGCTCGATGAACAACTGGGACACGCACACGAACTGTTGCGAACAACTGAAGACGCGCTTGCTCCCCCCGTTCGACCGGGGCTATTCGGCATTGATCGACGATCTCGACACGCGCGGCCTGTTGGAGGAGACGCTGGTCGTGACGGTCGGCGAGTTTGGACGAACGCCGAAGTTGGGCACGGACAACGGCGGGAACATCACGGCCAGAGATGGCCGCGACCACTGGTCGGGCTGCTTCTTCGCGGTGTTCGCGGGTGGCGGCGTTCGTGGCGGCCAGGTCGTCGGTCGAAGCGACAAGCACGCCGCCTACCCAGCGATCAATCCGTACCATCCATCGGACCTCGGCGCGACGATCTATTCCGCGCTCGGCCTCGAACCCGATCGCGAAGTCGTCGACCGCAACGGCCGCCCGATGACGCTCAACCGCGGCACGCCGATTCAGGCGTTGTTCAGCTAATATTGATGCCGTCACAGTTCAGCGAAGACAGCCGACTGCGGGAATTTTGCGCAGAGGCGGCCTCTGCGCCCGATCGGAACTCGCGCGAGTAACCATTCTTGACAACTTCGAACAGTGATAGACTAAAGCCGGTATCGTTTGGAGGTTCGCATGGCCGCATATTCGAAGTTCGACATCGAGAAGACCCCAAATGTTTGTGGCGGCGAGGCCCGGGTTCGCGACACGCGCATTCCAGTCTGGTTGCTCGTGTTGAAGCACAAACTCGGCGAGTCGGCCGAGGCTGTGTTGCGGAGCTATCCCGCTCTGTCGCCGGAGAGCCTCGACGCCGCCTCGGACTATTACCGGGAGCATCCGGTTGAGATTGATCGGGCAATTTGGCGAAACGACACGTCCGCCAACGTTCCGATGGGTGAGCGAGTTCCGCTGAGCATCATCTTGGATGGCATTCGCCTTGGGCTCGACGACTCGTCCATTCGAGAAGCCTTCGATCCGCCGCTCGATTCTGAAACGATCGTCGCGGCCAGGCGATAGGCCACGCTTCCGCGCGAGTCCACTGTCGGCATTCCTCAGCGACTTAGTCGAAGTCCCCGTCGACTGACACGTCGCCCTTGAGCCGCGACCCCTCCGGCCGGTACACTACACTCGACCCGCCACACGCCCGCCACGTTCCGGATTCGTTGATGACCAACCTCCTTCTGCTTTCGGCCCTCGCGCTCTCGTCGCCGGGGGAGCCCGATTATTTGAAGGACGTGAAGCCAATTCTCCAGGTCAAGTGTTACGCGTGCCACGGGGCCGTTCGGCAGAAGGCGGGCTTGCGGCTCGACGCGGTGCAACTACTTCGCAAAGGTACGAAGCGCGGGCCGGGAATCATCGCGGGCAAGCCCGAGGAATCTCGACTGCTGCTCGCGATCGCGGGCAAGGACCTCGCGCGAATGCCCCCGGACGGCGAGGGCGAACACCTCAACGACAAGGAACTTGTCATCCTTCGCGAGTGGATTCGCCAGGGAGCGAAGGGAGTCGACGAAACGATTCCGGCCGACCCGAAGACGCACTGGGCCTATCAACCGCCCAAGAAAGTAAGTCTTCCCACCGGCCGCAACCCGATCGATGAGTTGCTCGATGCGGCCCGGACGAAGCACGGGATCGTGGCGAGCCCCATGACCGACCGGGCGACGTTGATTCGGCGAGTCTATCTGGACCTGATCGGCGTGCCGCCGACGCCGAGCGAACTGCACGCTTTCCTCGAAGACGCATCGGCAGAAGCTTATGGGAAAGTCGTCGATCGATTGCTCGCGTCGCCGCGGTACGGCGAGCGCTGGGGTCGGCACTGGATGGACGTCTGGCGCTACTCCGATCCGTTCGGGCTCGGCGAGGAGTATCGCTACAGCCAACGACACATCTGGCGCTGGCGCGACTGGATCATCGAATCGCTGAACGCCGACAAGGGCTACGACCGGATGATCGTCGAGATGCTTGCTGGCGACGAAATCGCCCCCGGCGATCGCGACACACTGCGGGCGACCGGCTTCCTGGCCCGCAACTGGTACAAGTTCAACCGCAACGTGTGGATCGCCGACACCGTCGAATACTCGGCTGCCGGGTTTCTCGGCATCACCATGAAGTGTTGCCGTTGCCACGACCACAAATACGATCCGATCTCGCAGCAAGACTACTATCGGTTCCGAGCGTACTTCGAGCCGCACGACGTGCGGATCGACTTGGTGCCTGGCCAGCCCGATCCCATGAAGGACGGCGTCGCCCGAGTGTTCGACGCGAAGGCTGACACGCCGACGTACCTGTTCACCCGCGGCGACGAACGGACGCCGGACAAATCGAAGCCGCTCGCGCCCGGCATCCCGGCCGTGCTTGGCAACGATCCGGCGATCACGGCCGTGACATTCACGTCGCGCGACTTCGCGAACGCCTTGCCGGGTGCCGTGGCCGACGCCCGACGGCTCGCCAAAGCCGACCTCGACGCGGCGACGGCTAACGCGAAGCAAACGGGCGATGCGCTCGCCACCGCCAGGCGACAACTGGCTGACCTGATCGCCGGGGTGAAACCCAAGGAACCCGCCTGGAAGCCATTCCTGCACGACACCTTCGCGAAGCGAAGCGACGATCTGTGGAAGGTCGCGAGCGGCAACTGGGCCTGGGAGAACGGCAAGCTGGTTTGCAAAACTGCCTCGACGTTCGCCACGGTTTCGGCCAAATCAAACCATCCGCAAGCGTTGATGGGTCGCATTCGTTACAAGACGACCGGGGGCGGCGTCGGCTCGGTCGGGTTCAGTTACGACGTGGCCGGTTCGGACTTCCAGGCCGTGTACATCAACGCCGGGGCCTCGTCCGCCGTCCGGCCGTTCCACCGCGTCAACGGTCAGGACACCTATCCCACCGAGGGGGTTGTTCCGTTCCCGGTCAAGATGAACGATGAAGTGACGCTCGACTTCGCGGCCCGCGGCGATCGGCTCAACACCTGGGTGAACGGCAAACTGACCAGCGCCTATCGCCTGCCCGTCGCCCGCAAACCAGGCACGTTCACGATCTGGGCCCACGACGCGACGGCCGAGTTCACCGAAGTGAAGCTCGTCGAATTGCCCGACTCGATCCCGCTCGCGGAGAAACTCGGCGAGAGCCGAACCTCGCCGCTCGGGGAAGCCATCGCGTTGACGAAGGCCGATGCGGAAAAACTCGTCGCCAGGGCCGAAGCCGCCGACCGGCTCGGCCAGTTGCGAATCCAATCGGCCCAGTTGGCAATCAAGTCGATCGAGGCCCGTTTCGCGGCCGACTCGGCGAAGTTCTCCGACGCGCCCGAAGCGACGTGGAAGCCACTCGCGCTGGCCGCTGGCAAGGCGGAGCGCGACCTGGCCGTCGCCAGGGCGGTCGAGGCCCTGTCGCTCGCTGAGCAAACGAGCCCGGTCGATGCCGCGAAGGTCACCGCCGCGAAGAAGGCCCACGCCGACGCGAACGCGGCCGTCGCCAAGGCCGTTACCCACTACACGCCTCGGTTTAACTCCGACGCTCCCGCCCCCACGGGCCCACGACTCGCGCTGGCCAGGTGGATCGCGAACCGAAACAATCCCCTGACCGCCCGTGTGGCTGTCAATCAA
>JANLUE010001385.1:0-1249 GCA_031363325.1 Gemmataceae bacterium | reverse complement strand
TTGGTGCCGACGCGCGAGCTTGAGTTCCATCATGTTGGGCCAGGCGGCTCGGACAGGCAGACGGAAGTGGAATGGTATCGGAATCTTCGGCGCAATGTGCCGAAAGCTTGGTTGACTGCCGATCCAGCCAGTGATGCAATCGCCTTCGGAAACGGATGGGTCATCCGGGTGCGCGCCGGTGGCTTCGTTCTTGCCGAAGATGCTCGCGAGTATCGATTCCCACTCGCTCAAATCGACTTGGAAACCGGCGCGGTCCGCTTTGGAATTGCGAGTACCGTTCGCCGGCCGGTTACCCCGTCCAACGACCAACTATCGCGGATCGGCGGAGCCAGATGGCAAGGACGGATTGCAGGCCTTCGGACCCTATCTGCTTGGAGTCACCGGCATCGCCGCCGACCGGAATCGTCTGTTCGTCACGCTCGGGATGAAGGATTGGGCTCGAACTCTGGAGTTTGAACTTCCGGAACTCGCGACACCAAAAGGGAAATAAGTGCGTTTGAACCTTCTCGTCGGCTCGAGTTCCTATGCCTCAGCAGCTTCGAAGACGCACGATTTTCCGGACAAGACGAAGGGCAAGGCGATCCCGTACGGCGTGTACGACATTGAAGAGAACGAAGCCTGGGTCTCGGTCGGAATCAGCCACGACACGGCCGAGTTCGCGGTCGAGGCGATCCGTCGCTGGTGGCAACGACTCGGTCGGCCGCGGTATCGGCGAGCGACGCGGGTAGGTTATTTTGGCGCGCGGACTTAACGTGGGCCGACGTGAATTGGGAGCGAAGCCGGTTCTTGGTGAAGTCCCCGAAGACCGCGCACCATGCGAACGATGGCCGGCGGTCAGTGCCGATTTTTCCTGAAATTCGACCACATCTCGATGCGGCATTCGAGAGCGCTGAAGAGGGTTCATTGTTCGTGGTCAATCGGGCGCGGTGCCACGAAACGAATTTGCGAACGTCGTTCGAGCGGATCGTCTATAAAGCTGGGCTGATTCCATGGACAAAGCCATTCCAGAACATGAGAGCGACTCGGGAAACCGAGCTTGCTCAGGCGTTTTCGCTTCACGTGGCCGCGACCTGGCTCGGCAACACCCCGAGTGTCGCGGTAAAACATCGGATCTTCGGGTTTTTTAGTGGGTGATTTTCAGAGTTTTGGCAGGTTGCAGGTCAGGATTTTGAGTCGGAGGTAGTCTTCATCTCGGATTCCGTAGGCGCGTCGTTGGATGACGCGGATCTTGTTGTTCAGTCCTTCGACG
>JANLUE010001374.1:0-4696 GCA_031363325.1 Gemmataceae bacterium | reverse complement strand
GGTCGACCTGTTCGTCAGCCACATCCACGGAAAACTGACGGCCGCAGCAGCCTCGCCCGTGGGGTGTGCGGCGTGCGTTGTGCGGAGTTTACCCAACTCTACATCCCGATTTCCGCATTCCGCACTCCGCACTGGAGTGAGCGTCGATGCGTTGGATCTGGATCGACCGCTTCGTTTCCTTCGAGTCGGGCAAGTCGGCGACGGCCGTCAAGAACCTGAGCCTCGCCGAAGATCATTTCGCCGACCACATGCCCGGCTACCCGGTCATGCCCGCGCCGCTGATCCTCGAAGGACTCGCCCAGACCGGGGGCATCCTCGTTGGCGAGGCGAACGGCTACACGAAGAACGTCGTTCTCGCCAAGATCCCCAAGGCCAAATTCAGCCGCGACGCCCGGCCGGGCGAGACGCTCACCTACACGACGAAGATCGAACAAGTCGGTGAAGTGGGCGGGCTCGTATCGGGCACGGTCCACGTCGGCGAGGAGTTGATCGGCGAGGCGGAAATTTTCTTCGCCCACGTCGACCCCGCGCAGACGAAAGACCTGATGGGTACCGACAATTTCGTCTTCACGGGCAACCTGCAGAAGATGCTCGGACTCGCGAAAGCCGCGGCGAAGGGGTAGAGCGCGGGAAGGCCGATCGGTGAAGCCGAACCCAAATCAATTTGGTCGAATCGAGACTTCCACCATGGCCGAAATCGACGACACCTACGCCGAAGCCTTTCGCAGCCTGTATGCCGAAGTCCTGATCACGGCCCGCGATCGACGCTGGCTCGACGAGGCCGTTCGGGCGAGTACCGGGAACGCGTCGTCGACGATCCTCTGCGACTGCGAGGCCGGCCTCGACCGGTACGTCGGCCCCGATTCGACGCCCGATGGGCGACCGGGGGCGATCGTGCAGTTTCACGTGCCACGCTTCCGCAAGGATCGCGTCGAGGCGCTCGAACGCGCGTTGCTCGTCCGCGTCAGTCAGAACGTACTCACATGCCCGACGACGGCCTGCTTCAACGTGCTCGGCGAGAGCGAAACGTTCTTCAAGCTCGGCCGCAAGGTCGCGTTCTTCGGCGACGGCCATCAGTTCCGCGCCGAACGATTTGGCCGTAAGGGCTGGGTGGTTCCCATTCTGTCCGGCGAGTTCTTCATCGAACGACGCGTGGGGTATCGCGAAGGTTTGATGGGCGGCAACCTGTGGTTCTTCGGCGCGACGGCCGATGGGGCTCTCGAGGCCGCCGACCGGGCCGCACAAGCCGCCTCGAGCATCGCGGGAGTGTGTTTGCCGTTTCCCGGCGGCGTGGCGTCGAGCGGCTCAAAGGCGGGCAGCAAGTACAAGTTCGCGATCGCGAGCACGTACGCCGAGTATTGCCCGACGTTGCGCGACAAACTCGGCGATCAATCGAAGTTGCCGGTTGGCGTCGCGTCGGTTCAAGAAATCATCATCAATGGTCGCGATTTACCGACGATCGTCGCGGCGACCCAGGCGGCCATTTCCGCGAGCGTCGCGACGCCGGAACTCGTGCGCATCTCCGCGGGCAACTACGGCGGCCGACTCGGCAAGAGCTTCGTGTACCTGAAGCCCGAACGTCAGCCGGGCTAATGCTCGACCAACCGATTGGCCGAACTTGAACCGTTCGTAATTGGCGTGGTACGATGGCGGGGAGGAGATTTTTCGCATGTCCGTACTGCCAGTCCGATTGCCGAAGAGTGCGGCGACTCGCCGCGCCCTCGAGCCGCCGCCGGGCGGGTTTCCCGACGTGAGGACCATCATCACGCAGGACGATACGCCCGTGGAAAACATCTACGTCGGAGTCCAACGTCACCTGCTCGTCGATACCTTGCGGCACTGGTCCGGGCCCGGCCAGGGTCGACCGTTCTGGGCCGGCGACGACGTGGGCGTCTTCTTCAAGGAAAAGACCCCGGCGGTCGTCCCGGACTTCATGGTCGCGATCGACGTGAAATTCAAGAACGCGCTCCGCGACCCGAAGCAGCGTTCGTATTTCATGTGGATCGTCGGCAAGCCGCCGGACATCGCGATCGAGATTGTCTCGCAAGACCCGGCGGGCGAGGACTCGACGAAGAAAGCGAAGTACCGCGAGATCGGCGTGCCGTACTACGTCGTCTACGATCCGGGTCAGTTCCTGAGCGACGAAGTGCTGCGGACGTGGGAGCTTCGACGCGGTCGCCACGTATTGGTGCCGTCGAACCGGTGTGAGCGATTCGGCCTTGGGTTGACCCTCTGGACCGGCAACTACGAGGAGATGGACGATCGCTTCCTGCGCTGGACCGACGAGACGGGCAAATTGCTGCCGACGGACGTGGAGAACGAAGCGGCACTCAAGAAGCGGACGCGACGACTCAAGAAGCAAGTGGACGAACTCGAAACGCGAGCCACGTCCGCGGAACGAGATTCGGTGGAAAAAGACGCCCGCATCGCCCGCCTCATTGCGAAGCTGCGCGACGCCGGCATGTCGCCAAACGGCGATTGAACCAGGTCATTTCACGCCAACCGCACTCACACCCTTCGGCAAGTCGAAGCACGTCGTCACGGCGTCTTTGTCCCGCACGAACGTGCCCGACTTCAGGTCGAGGAGCTTCGTCACTTCCTTCAGCACGACGACTTTGCCTTCGTCCGTGTGACGTAATTCGCCGACGGGGGCCGAGAATTTCACCGTGAAACCGGGACACGAATAGGGGGCACGCAACTTCAACCCCGCGTCTGTTTTTTCGATGCGCGTCAGTTCCTTGGCGGCCCAGTAGCGAGAAATTTCGGACAGCTTCATCCACACGAGATGATCGTAGGTCGAGTTCAGCCGCTTCACGACTTCCTTGAAAATGCTGAAGCCGACGCGCTCGCCATTGAAGTAGATGCCCGGCCAATGGCAGACCATAATCGCCGGCTCGCCGCTCGCGATCACTTCGGGCAACCGCCCGCCCTTGCCGTCGGCCGTGATGAACTGATCGACCTTGCCGGGCACCAGCCCATCCCAGCCGCCGAACCAGTCGCCCGTGCAACCGATGATCGAGACGACGCACTCGGGCTTGTCGGTCTCGAGGCCGGCCGCGAACTCGACGCGCGGGGCGACGCTTTGCTTCGGATCGGTGAACAGGTGTCGGAAGTAGTGCGGAATCTCGGCACGATGCACATCGCGGCACGATTGGAACGTCGCTCGCGCCAGGGCGTCGCGGTTCTTGTTGCCGAACCCGCCCGGCGTCGTGATCCCTTCGCACGGCAGGCCGACGCTCTTCAGCACCTTGAGCGCGTAGGCCATGTACGTCGCCAGTTCGTCGGCCGACTTGTTCTGGCTCCAGCCCCAGTTCTCGAGATGGTCTTCATCGCGTTGATCGTGCGCCCGCCCGGTCTTCGGGTCGATCACCCAGGTGTGCGTGACCATCTCCGGGTGAATGTCCCAGTCGGGGGTCATGAAGTCGCGGACGAGCTTGACGCTGTCCCGAAGTTCCCCCTTCGACCACCCCGGCATGTCGCGATCGAGCCAGCCGACGCAGGCCGGGTAGGGGATGCACGAGTACTTGCCCTTCACGCCGCGCTCGCGACACCATTCGCCAAACTCGCGCACGAACGCATCGGGAATCTCGCGCGGCAACTTCTTCCAGTCTTGCAAATACTTGTCCGGATAGACCTCGGCGAAGTGCGGAATGCAGAAATGGGCCAGGTTCACGAGACAGGTCGAATCGTCGATGATCAAACTCACCGGCACCCGGCCCCGCGGATTGAGCACCGTCACGCCGTCCGCGACCTTTGGCCGTTCCCCTTTGAATTGAGCGAACGCGGGCGATGCCGCGAGCCCGGCGGCCGAGCCAAGAAACTGACGACGCGTAACCGACATGGCGGCCTCCGAACGGCAGGCGAGTCCGAAGACGTTGTAACCACACCGCGGTGAAGCCGCAACCGAATGTTCGGAACCGACCCGCCGGGACGCGGACGAAGGGAGCGAGCCTCGAGACGTGGCTGTACTCGTATGACCGCGACGGGCATCTGACGCACGTTTGGCCGGATCGGTAAGGTGAAGTGGGTGATACACCAAAGGGGAAAACGATGAAAGCGAACGAAATCGACACGTATACCGACTTGGTCCGCTTTCTGGGAGGTTACACATCGTGGGATCAAGGTTTTGCCTATGATCCTGGCGGGATTTTCCAGTTGATTGCAGCGTCGCTTCGGAACCTCAAAGCTAACGCAATCGACGCCGACTTGCGTGAGATAAACGGATATCAGGATACCGGTGAAAAGGCTCTGCTGGGAATACTCTCAAAGTATGCACGGCTACCTGAGAGCGATTGACCCTGATTCGCCAGACGGCGGGGTGGAAGTTCCGCGTCGCGGACGGGCAATCGATTTGAATTACCGGCGACCACCCCATGTGGATCGTGGGCCGCGACTGGATTCTGGCCAAGGATGTGCAGGCCGGGGACGAGCTGCGCTCGAGCGCCGGGCAGCCAATTCGGGTCGAGTCGGTCGGCCTGACCGGCGACGAAGCGGCCGTGTACAATTTCGAGGTCGCCGAGGACCACACCTACTTCGTGGGGGATCCGAGTTGGGGCTGGGATGTCTGGGTCCACAACGCGAACGACTACAAGATACATGCACCGTCGGATCACGGGCCAAACACTGTGCCAACCACAGAGACAGGAGCAAAATCTTTTGGACTCTCACTTCGAGACGAAAAGTGGCTTGAACGCGG
>JANLUE010001362.1:0-3785 GCA_031363325.1 Gemmataceae bacterium | reverse complement strand
CGGGCGGAACGGCATCCGCAGCCCGAGGAGCCTGCGAACGGCTCGAAATTGCCCGGCGACCTGGTTCGAGTCGTTGGGGATTCGATCGGGCGACTTACGTCGCTCCGCTCGCCCTCATACCACCGTCTTCGTCTCGGTCGCCAGCGCGCCGACGAGTAGATCGCCCGTGCTATGTATATACCAGTCCAAATTCGTGCCGCCGGTCAATGTGTCGCGAATGCCGTCGACTTGAACAGTCGTCGCATTGATTTGAGTTGCGCCATTTAATCCTCCGGCGGTGCCGGTGAGATGTGATATCCGATCTGCATATGTGGAAGCCGAGGTCCATTCGGCGAAGATGTTGTCGAATGATGTGGGATCGTTGTCGAATGATGTTGAACCGGCGAGTAATAGGTCTTCGCCCGCGCCGCCGGTGAGTTTGTCCTGGCCCGCGCCGCCGAGCATCACATCACGGCCCGCGCCGCCGGTGAGCAGGTCGTTCCCGGTTCCGCCGACTAACAGATTGTTGCCGGCCCCGCCCGAGATGCGATCGTCGCCGGGGCCGCCGAAGAGGCGATCGGTGTTCCCGCCACCGACGAGCGAGTCGTTTCCTTCGCCGCCATCGAGCAGGTTCGTTCCATTGCCCGCCTTCAGCGTGTCGTTGCCGAGCCCGCCATACAGAGAATCGTTGCCGGCCCCGGACACGAGCGAATCGTTGCCCGCGTCGCCGCGAAGTTCCGATGGTTTCGTGATCGCGGTCGAAACTGTGATTCGGTCCGCTCCGTCGAGGCCACGCACCAGGATTCGGCCGGTCACGTCGCTCGCCAGTACGGATGCAATGGTGCGGCGATTCAATGTCACGACGAGCCTATTGCCGGACGGCGTCACTGTGATGACATCGTTCGCCGAGGTACCGCCGACGATCAAATCTCCATTCACAACCGCAGCCGGTGTGAGCGTCACATCGATCGACTTTGTATCACTCTTCGACGGCACGCCGTCATCGACGACTCGAACGCGGAACGAATAGATTCCAGCCAAGTTGGAGTCGGTCGGCGTCCAGGAAAACACGCCGGTGTCCGGGTCGATCGTCGCGCCGGCCGGAGCGTCGACCAGAGAGTAAGTGAACGCGTTGCCGAGTCCGTTCAGGATGTCCGGGTCGGTCGTGGTCGCGGTGAATTGCAACGTCTGGCCGCGAACCAATGTGGCCGTTGCAGGCACGCCGCCGAGCGTCGGGGCCAAGTTCACTTCACGGACGATCAGCGTTACATATTGCGTTGTCTCAACGAATCCGTCGCTCACGACGACGTTGAATACGAATGTATCCGGCCCCTGGACCTCGGTCGGCGTCCAGGCGAACTCGCCGGTGTCCGGGTCGATGCTCGCACCGCTCGGCGCGCCCGCCAGACGGAACGTGAGGTCCTGGCCAACGTCCGGGTCCGTGGCCGACGCGTCGAAGGTATACATTTCCAATCCGTTGAAATTGGCCGACACCGGCACGTCGTGCAGTGTCGGTGCCGTGTTGCCGCCGGTGCCGACCGGGAACACTTGCGTCTCGATGTTGGCCGGGTCTTCGGAAATCGCCCTCGTGCCGCCGCGATTCGTGGTGTCGATCGTCTGACGAATCGCGCCGACCGTAAACGGCCCCGAATTGGTGCTATCAATCGCCCGCACGCCCAACGGCGTCGGCCGACCCGCGTAGCCGGCCACCGGTACGAAGCGTATGCGAGTTTTCGCCACGAGCGCCAGGGCCATCGCATCGTCAGCCACCGTGCCGATATTGAACCACGTTGTGCCGTTATCGGTCGAGTATTGCCACGTGCCTTCGGTGGCGGCATTCGCCAAATTGGCGATCACCGCGATGCCGGTCAGCGTGTCGCCGTCAGCGTCGAAGAATTCGCCCTTGAATAGGGCCGAGATTTTCTGACCGGGCGGGTTCGTGTTGCCGGTGAGGATCGCACCGAGCTGGCCGTCGGCCGTGAAGGAGGGGGCGTCGTTCACGGCGAGAACGCGGATGGTGTAGGTTGTTGTTGCCGATTCGTTGATCGGTTGAAGGTTGGAGATCGTCGCGCCGCCATCCACTTCGATCAAAACACTTCGCGACAACTCATCCGGATGTTGACTGGTATTGGTGTACGTCAACGAGCGCAGCACCGACTGATAATCGGCGACATTGGCCGTGCCGCTCAGTGTTAGAACTCCATCGAGCGAATTGAAATCCGCAATGATCCCGCCCGCAAGCGTATAGTCGAAGGTGTCTTCACTGCGCCGGTAATGGTCGACGCGTACCGTTGCACTAAGAATTGTTGTGTTCGGCGCATACTGCAATGCGAGAGTGGCATCGAGCGGTTGCGCGCCATCGCCCTCCAAGTAGGTCAATGCCGGATCGCTCTGGCCAATGCGAAAGTCTTCCGGCTCCAACCGCGCTACGGCGAACTGACTATTTGGATTGTTCGCGTTTTCGCCGACAACGACGATTCGCCCGAGCGAATCGAGACTGACTCCGAGTCCATAGTCCAGCCCCGTTCCGAACGACACGAGCGTCTCACCGTCGACATCGAAACTGGTATCGAGAATGCCGTTATCGAGGAATCGAACAATCGCGATGTCCGTATCGGAGCCCCTTTGCGTGTACCCAACTACGACGATTCGGCCGGCCGAGTCGACGACCGCATCTTGCCCGGAATCGTTGTTACTGTAAAAGTCGGCACCAAGCACGCCGTCAAAATCGAGAGTCGCGTCG
Organism: Gemmataceae bacterium; assembly: GCA_031363325.1. Taxonomy (GTDB): domain Bacteria; phylum Planctomycetota; class Planctomycetia; order Gemmatales; family Gemmataceae; genus SIAJ01. The sequence continues at coordinate 1,063 of JANLUE010001362.1, read as the reverse complement.
AGTTGACCGTTCACGTCATATCGGGACACTAAGAAATCGACGTTGCCGGGAATCTGAATTCGGCCGACGACAATGATGCGATCGTTCGGATCGAGCGTCATGCCAAAGTTGCCGTCGTCGATTCCGGCGATTGGTATGGACGCTTTCCCATCGCCATCGAAGGTGGAGTCGAGACTTCCATCCACGTTAAATCGCGCGATCGACGAATCGTGATCGTTGCCGTTGAAACTCGATCCCGCCACGATGATTCGGTCGGTCGAGTCGACGGCGAGAGCATAGCCGAAATCGTCACTCCCATAGATCGCGGTCGTCGCCCGTCCGTCACCGTCGAAAGTTGTGTCAAGAGTGCCGTCGACGTTGTATCGCGCCACGGCGAAGTCGTAGTTGCTGCCATTGAACGCGTGCCCACCTACTACGATTCGGCCAGTGCTATCGAGTGCGGCCGAGTTACCGACATCGTCACGAAAGCCGAACGAGGTCGTCACAATTCCATCGGTAGCGAAAGTGTTATCCAGACTGCCGTCGGGGTTGTAGCGCACGACTGCAAAGTCAAAATCCACGCCGTTGAAACTGTGGCCGCTCGCGACAATTCGGCCGACACTGTCGACGGCCACACTGGTGCAAATGTCGCCGCCAGCACCAATCGGCGTTGTAACTTTCCCATCTCCATCGAACGCTGTGTCAAGCGTTCCGTCGGCGTTGTATCGAACAACGGTGAAGTCGACGTCAGTTCCATCTGAGGCGTACCCGGCGACCACGATTCGGCCCAGCGAGTCAATGGCGACCGCACGGGCATTCGCATCGCCCGGCCCGATCGGCGTCGACACTTTGCCGTCGATGCCGAACGACCCGTCAGGCCCACCCGCCGCCGGCGCAATTCGCTCGCCCAACTCCTCGACGCGCAGTTTGGTTCGGCGGGACTTGGCGTGCTTCGACATGGTGGGGACTCGCGAGATTCGGATTCGGTGCCGGTGAGATGGTGAATCTACCGTTCCGCGAGGCGATGCACAAGGCTCTGTTTGAACAATGCGCGCGTCGTTCGCCGCGAGGCATAGGTTGGACG
>JANLUE010001316.1:0-4141 GCA_031363325.1 Gemmataceae bacterium | reverse complement strand
CGAACTCAATCGGAAGACTTCGTCGGCCGGCGCTTCCGGGGGTATCCCACCGGCCGCCCAGATGAACCCAAGCACGAGCCCGGCGACGCCGCCGTAATAGAACTCCCAGCGCGGCCCCGCGACCGGGAACTCCGGGTCCGCTTCACCGGCACGCACGGCCGCTCGACCAACGATCGCCGCGAACGCCATCAGGAGACCGAGTGCGATGACACCGCAGGTTGCACCGAGGCCAAGCCAGGCACTGTTGGGCGAACCTTCTGCGAAGCGCGAGAAATTGCCCGCCCCGACGCCAAGCGCCGGGTACGCGTTGAGTTGCTCGAACGCGGCCGACCAACTTGCGACCCGACCCGCGAACGAACTCGACAGGAGCGCCAGGATGGCGGCCAACCCGACCGTGATCGCCGGCACGAGGAACCACTTCCGTCGACCGATCGCGAACAGGATCGGCAAGCCGAGCAAGCCGAACGCCGCCAGGCTTTCCGGCGAATCGAGCGTCCCGCGCGTTCGACCCGGTGTCGCGATCGGGCGGTTTAGTTCGGGGTAGAACTCGTCGTCGCCAACGAGCCCTTCCGGTCGGCCGGGCACGTTCCATTCCGTCGATGGCAGCCCGGTCTGATCCGCGACCCATTGATAGAGCCCGACGGCCGACACGCTCACGATCGAGGCGAGCAGTACGTTCAACAATCCTCGGCCATCGGCGGCCGAAGAGGCCAGGCTTCGCGCGAGCACGAACGCGGCCGCGAGCGCCAGCCACTCCCAGCCGATGAACAAACCCGGCCGGGCGTAGCGATCGGCTTGCGTCGCGCTGAAGTAGGCGACGATTCCCAGGCCCGCGAGCAACAGAGGGCTGAGATCGATCCAGCGAATCGTCGCCCGCCCCGCGATGGCCCGGCGAACCGCGAGGGCGAACAACAACCCGAGCACGAGGAGATTGAACGAGAGTGGCCCGCCGGGCGTCGTGAGTCGCAAGCGACCCGGGTCGTCGCCCGAGACGAGTGGCCGCGCGACGACCAGGGCCGCGAACGCGCCGAGCAGGATTCGATCGACGGGCAGCGACATGACCAATTGTTGTATGGAACCCGAATTCGGCTCTCAATTTCTCAAATGAACTTTCCGTTTTTTTTGACACGTGTTTTTTTGTATATTAATCTGGTTTGGGCGTGTCTAATTCCCGACCGGGTTCGGGCCGGCAAGTACGTCATTGAACTCCGCCTTTCAGTCCAGCCCGTAAGACAGGTTCAGCCGTTGGACTTCGGTACGACAAGACGTTCGTAACCATTGGTCGTGGACCATTGCTTTGATCAACATGAGTAATCCTTCACAACTCTCGCTCCCCTCCGACCAGGACGCCACGGGCCGCACGCTGGGTGACGCGGAGATCGCGCTCGTCGCCGAGTCGATTCGCTCGGGCACGTTGACCGTCACCAAGGGTCGATTCGCGAAGGATTTCGAGTCGCGATTCGCACAGCAACTTGGCGTCGCGCACGCGCACGCCTGTTCCTCAGGGTCGGCGGCGATTCACTGTGCGGTCAGCGCGCTCGATCCGGAGCCGGGCGACGAGATCATAACCACGTCGATCACGGACATGGGGGCCCTGACGCCGATCCTCTATCAGGGGGCGATTCCCGTCTTTGCCGATGTCGATCCAGTCACGGGCAACGTGACGGCCGACACGATCGCGGCCCGAATCTCGCCGCGCACGCGGGCCATCGTTGTTACGCATCTGTTCGGCAATCCGTGCGACATGACTGGGATCATGGCACTCGCCGCCAAGCACAACGTGCCGGTGATCGAAGACTGCGCCCAGGCCTTTCTGGCGACGCACGCGGGCCAGCCCGTTGGCGCGTTCGGGGCCGTTGGTTGTTTCAGCCTGCAGCAGGGCAAGCATATCACGACCGGCGAAGGCGGGGTGGTCATCGCGAACGATGCGGCCATCGCCCGGCACATGTACCTGTTCATCAACAAGGCCTGGGGGTACGGCGACCCGGCGCCCGATCACTACTTCATCGCGCTCAACTATCGGATGAGTGAATTGCAAGGAGCGTGCGCCCTCGGGCAATTGCCAAAGCTCGCTGACGTGGTGGCTCGACGTCGCGAGTCGGCCGCGTGGCTGACGAACGAGCTGGAGGGACTTGATGGCGTCACGACGCCGACTGTCGATTCAAAAAACACGCACGTTTACTGGAAGTACCCCCTCCTCGTCGATCCGAACTTGATCCCCGGCGGCACGGTCGCCCTGGCGAAGGAACTGAAGAATTGGGGCATCGCCTCCGCCCCGCGCTACATTCAGAAACCGGCCTTCCGGTGCGCGGTGTTCCGCGATCAGCGGACGTTTGGCAAAAGTCGCTGGCCGTTCACCCTCGCCCGACCCGAGGCGATCGACTACTCCGCCGAGCGGTTTCCGGGCACGTTCGAATACCTTGATCGAGTGCTCGTGTTGCCGTGGAACGAGAACTACACGGCCGAACACCTCACTTACATCGCCCGCGCTGTTCGCTCGTGTGCGGACTCGCTCCGCGAAGGGAGGGCCGCGTGAATTCTCCCGTACGATTCGCGTTGATTGGGGCCGGCGGCATCGCCCAGAGTTACGTGCAGGCGTTCGAGTCGCACCCGGACGCCAAGCTCGTGGCCATCTGCGATGTGCGTGCCGAGGCGGCCGACGCGCTCGCGGAACGCACAAATTGCCTGGCTTTCACGTCGCACTCGACGCTCGCCGAGCGCGGCCCGGAGTTCGACGCCGCGATCGTGAGCACGCCGCCCGACACGCACGAGTCGATCGCCACTTACTTCATGGAGCGACGAATTCATGTTCTGTGCGAGAAGCCGTTCACGCTGACGACCCCGGCCGCCGAACGTTTACTCGCGACGGCCGCGTTGAACGGCGTCCGCCTAACGATGGCCTCCAAGTTCCGCTACACCGAAGACGTCGTCAAGCTCAAGAGCCTGATGGCGTCGAACGTGTTGGGCCAGGTGTTCCTCGTCGAGAACGCCTTCACGGCACGGGTCGACATGGCGGGCCGATGGAACGCGGACCCGGCCATCGCGGGCGGCGGGGTGTTGATCGACAACGGCACGCACAGCGTCGATATTCTGCGCTACTTGCTCGGGCCGCTCACGGAGGTGAAGGCCGTCCAGTTCCCGAACGTGCAAAAGCTCCCGGTCGAGGACACGGTGCAACTGTTCGTTCGCTCGGCCCGGGCGATCCCGGCCACGGTCGATCTGTCCTGGAGCATCGACAAGGAACGCGAGACGTTCTTGAACGTGTTCGGCACGCACGGGACGGCGATGGTCGGCTGGAAGGAGTCGCGCTATCGCCAGCACTCGGCCCGCGACTGGGTGCGCTTCGGCGATGGCTACAACAAGGTGCAAGCGTTCCGCGACGAGATCGGTAACTTCGCCCGCGCCTGCCGCGACGGCGAAGCGCTGCTGATCACCGCCCAGGACGCGCTCGCCTCGGTCCAGGTGATCGAGGCGGCGTACCGTTCGTTGCGCGAGCCGAATTGGATTTCTGTTGAGTCTGAACGACTTTCCGGCGGATAACAGTGGCTATTTTTTCGCCGCTTCGAACAAGCTCATGGCGAGCGCCTGTTCCATCTCGCCGACTTTGAAGCCAAAGGGGCCGCGGCCGCCCTTGTAGGCCACTTTGCCCTGTCGATCGAGGACGTACAGGCGGGCCGGCATGCCGCTGTAGGCGTGGCCGATCGGGTCGGTGATCTCGTCGACCACGACCGGCAAGTTCGGTTTCAGCTTCGTGCAGAATTGATTCGCGACCTCAAAACGATCGTCGAACGTCGTCGGTTGCTTCACTTCGACGCCGGACTTCGCGTTCGAAGCCATCTTCCAGCCGTCCGTGGGGTGTGCTTCGCGAACGTAAACCATCAGGAAGTTGGCCCGGTCTTTGTAGCGCGAGTAGACCTCGTCGACGCCGGGGTACATCGAGCGGAACGGGCCGCAGGTGAAGTTGCCGAACACGAGGACGACCGGCCTCTCGCCCGTCAACTTCGACAGCTCGACCGAGCCCTTGCCGTCGGAACGCTTGAGGATGAAGTTCGGCGCGGGTTGATCGACCTTTGGTCCTTCGTTGAACGAACCGATTTCGCCGGCGAAGAGCCGATATTCCGAGGGCGGCATTCTGGCCGAG
>JANLUE010001312.1:0-7793 GCA_031363325.1 Gemmataceae bacterium | reverse complement strand
GCCCGGCGTCGCGCCGGCCGCGATGCAGCAAGGCCGTTACGTCGCCGATGCGATCCTCAAGAAACTCGCCGGCAAACCGGCGGGAGAATCGTTCGTCTATCGCGACAAGGGGAGCATGGCGACGATCGGTCGGAACGCGGCCGTCGCGGTTTCCGGTTGGTTGAAACTGACCGGCTTCGTCGCCTGGCTGGCATGGCTGTTCGTCCACATCATGTATTTGATCAGCTTTACGAACCGCTTGATGGTGCTTTTTCAGTGGTCGTATAGCTATCTGACTCGCAACCGGGCCGCTCGCCTGATCACCGGGGACGAAGCCCCCCTCCGCCGGCCGTGACGAGGAACATTGTGGCCGACGGCGAACGCGACTTCTGCGAGCGATTTCATCGTCGGCTCCATCGCGCCGTGCGGGAACTCCGGCCCGCGCCCGCCGAGGCCGATGCGATCCTCGAGCGCGCCATCGACCGCTTACGAAAACTCCGCCCAACATCGGAGGTCGAGTTTCGCCTCGCCGCCGAGCGAACGATTCGCGAAGCCGCGCACGAATGGCGAACGGAGCACCGGTCGTTTCCGTCGTCGAACGACTTGTGGCGCGAACTCGCCGATGCGCTCGCGATCCCAGCGGACGAATCGACCGACCGAGCGGACGCGCTCCCAGGAATTGTCAAGCACCTGCCGAGCGGCGAGCGCGATCTATTGCGACGCCGCTACGAAGTGGGCCTGCCAAACGAGCAGATCGCCACGGCCGAAGCTCGTTCGATCGCGAGTGTGACCCGCGACTTGACCGCACTTCATCAGGCCCTGGGCCGCGAATTGTTTGGCGAAGTGACCTCGCCGCACGCCGGCGAGATCACTCGCCTAACGGGGCAGCTCGCGGATGGCTCGAGCACCGATGACGGCCGACTCGTGCTCGAAACGCTGCTGCTTGGGGATGCCGAGGCACAGAAGGCCTATCTGCGCACGGCTTCGGTGATGGCCGAACTGGCCTGGCACTACTCCCGACCGACCATGCCCGTCGAGCCAGTCGCGCCAAAGGGGCTCAGTTCGCGCGAACGCCTAACGACGATCGCGTTCGTGGCTTGCAGCCTGATCGTGTTGGGGCTTCTCGTGTGGGCGATCTTGGCGAGCCGCTGAAGTCGAATCGGGCACCTGCCCCGAATAGCACTTCGCCGCGGCCCGAAAATCCTTGAGCCCGTCGTAAGCTCGGCCCATTTGAATCAGCGCAGCCGATCGGTCCGCGCCGTCGACGAGGGCCTGGTTCGCGAACGTCAGCGCGTCCTCATAATATCCACTCGCGTTCGAGAACTCGGCCAGTCGAACACGCGCCTTGCTTCCCGATTCGCCTCGGTCGGCCGCCGCGACGACCTTGAATCGATCCCGCGCTTTGATCGTTTCGCCATCGTGAACGTGGAACTCGCCGACCTCGACCATCATGCGGAGTGCGAGCGGGCCGCGCAAATCCTTCGTCGCCGTGTCGAAAATCTCAACCATCCGTCGCCCGAAGCCCAATTCGCGGTTCGCCCGACCGACGAGTTCCGCCAGTGCCGGCCCGATCGGCAAGTCGCGGATGTTCAACGTCGCGTACACCAGATCGTCGAATTCGCCCGTCTTCGCGGGCCGTTCCGCTTCGCGGTAGCGGGCATAGGCGTCGAGGAACGCGGTGATCGGTTTAAGTTCCGCCGCGCGCAATCGACTCTTGTTCTGTTTCAATCGGGCGTGAGCTTCCGCGAATTCGCCGACCTGGCAATCGGCCACGGACATCGCCAGGATCGCGGCCGGACCGACGGGCGTCGTTTCGCCGGCGGCCAGCGCCTTTTGAAACGCGGCACTGGCTCGGTCCGTCTCGGCCGCGTCCAGGTGCGATCGGCCGATCCACCAATAACACAATGCCGCCCAGGGGCCGGCCGGGTCGCGATCGACGGCGCTCATGAACTGTTCACGCGCCTTGGACCGATCGCCAACTCGCAGCGACGCGAGCCCGCCGTTGAACGCGGCGACGGCCGACTCCGGGCGGATCGGCCCGTCGGTCGGCACCTGGCCGAACCACTTGCCCACGGACTTCCAGTCGCCGTCCTGCGCATCGAGAAGGCCGAGGTCGATTAACAGGCTCGATCGCCACGGATGATCGTCGGGCGAAATGGAGAGTGCCATCGTCGCCGCCCGGCGTGCCCGATCGCGCTGGCGCGCGACATCGCCGGACTCGGGCTCGATCAACAGGATGTTAGCCTCGATTCGCCAGGCGACGCCGTACGGCTCGGTCAACGCATCCAACACGTCGGCCAGGGGCATGTTGTGGACGTGAACGGACGCGACCCGATTCGCCAGTCGTTCCGAAATCCCCGTCTGGGCCTGTACGGTGAGGCCACATGTGGCCGCCATTTCCGCGAGGGCCGCCGGCACGGCGGTTGCGCTCGCCCGGCCCGACACGGGCCGTTGTAGAGGATGCATGGCCGGGCCGATCGTTAGGCGGGCCGGCTCCGCGTGCGCGTCGTGTGCTTTCGGCGTTTCGTGTTTTTCGGGGGCGTGGGCGTCGTGTGTTTTCGGCTTGGGCGCATCGTGTTTGTCGGCCGCGTGCGCGTCGTGTTTCTCGTGTGCGACGTGGAGCGTGCCGGCCCATTCGAGCGCCTTCGCCAGGTCGGGCCGACGGACGGTCGTCGCCAGGCCATCCGGTTGAAACGGATGTGGCATTGGTGGGGCGGGCATCTGCGAGAGTTCGAGCGCTGCCTTGGCGAAAGGGATTTCGACCGTCAAGGCGGGGTCGCGAAGGGCCGTCGAGCCGGACGACAAAATGAGTCGCGCCACGACTCGACGGGCATCGTCGAGTCGGCCGACCCGCAACCAACACCGGGCCAGGCCCAGTGCGGCGGCCACATCGCGCGAGGTCGCGGCCGATCGGTCGGCGAGCGAGGCGAACACCTCGCCCGCCGTGCTCCATTGCTCGAGCGCCTCCAGGCACAACGCCTCGCGGAATCGCAAGGCGGCCTGGCGCTCGACGTTCGCCGATTTCTGCCCCGCTCGGGCGTGCGTCAGGGCCGTCGCGTAGTCGCCTTCGAGGATCAGTTCGTCGATCGAATGTGGCACGGCCGGCGCTGGCTCCGCTTCGACTTCGACGACGGGCGGCGAGCCGAGCAAGTATTTGTCGCCCACGAAATAGCCGGCCGGCATGAGAGCCAACGGCACGAGCACGGCGAGCTTCTTGCCGAGGCCGCGCTTTGGAACCGCGACGACCGGAGTCTCGCTTGGTTCGATGACGACGCTCTTGGGCTTGGTGGGACGGGGGGCTTTCGCCGGATCGGGGGTGTCGCTCATGCCGGAAGCGTTCGACGGCCCGGCTTGAGAGTAAAGCGTACAATCGCCGCGCCGGGCAAAAACTTTCCGCCCGCGCGACAATTTTGAGCAAGTTCTCGGAACGACCGTCGATGATGCCTGTGAGCCCCGGAACCGACAGGTGCGACATGCGCGTAAACCCAACTCTCAGCAACGCTTCGGTCGATACGGTCCGCACCCCGGCCGACCCCCGGCCCGCTGCGAAGGGCACTTCGGCGACCCCGAGCGACGTCGATAGCCTCGGGCGATCGTCCGAATTGAGCCGCCTACTCGATGCTCTCCATCAGTTGCCGGACGTACGCGAAGACGTGATCGCCAAGCTCCAGATCAAGGTCGCCGCCGGCGCGCTCGATCACGAATCCGCCCTCGCCGAAGCGGCCGCCGGCATCGTCGATGGTGCGACGGGTTGACCGAGCTCCGAGAATCCATCGGCCACGGATGAAACACGGATAAGACAAAAGCCAAGATCGTAAATCGGTCTTGGCTTTTGTTTTGTCCGTGTTTCATCCGTGTCAATCCGTGGCCGTGCTGGTTTCTCATCGGAGAATTCATGATGTTGATCGATGGCGACCTGACCGGGGCCGTGATCGGGGCCGCTTTTGAAGTTCACAAGACGCTCGGGTATGGATTCCTGGAAGGCGTTTACAAACGGTCGATGGCCGTCGAGCTTATCGCCCGTGGCTTTTCCGCGCGAATTGAGCCCGAGATCGACGTGAGCTACAAAGGCGTGAACGTCGGGCACTACAAGGCCGATCTGCTGGTCGAGAATCGAGTCATCGTCGAGGTGAAGGCCCACGCCGAGTATCGCAAGGCCGACGAGGCCCAGTTGCTCAACGAACTCAAGGCCACCGGATTGAAAGTCGGCATGCTCGTCAATTTTGGTCGAACCAAAGTCGAATTTCAGCGCATGGTCATGTGACACATTTCACGCCGCCGGCAATTGAAGCATCGTGGCCAATCGCCCGAAGGCTCAACTCCCAATCGAAAGGTCGTCATGCGTACTCATTACACGTTGCTCGCACTCTGTTTGTCAGTCGCCTCCACGCGCGGCCAGGAAATGGTGGACAATGTCGAATTCACCGCCTGGTCGAAGCACAAGAAGGGCTCGGCCATCACGCTCAAGATGACCTCGAGCTCGGTCGGCACGAAGAGCGAGATCACGTCGACGTTCACGCTCGTCGAGGTCGGGGCCGACAAACTCGTGCTTGAAACCGTCTCGGTCACGACGGCCAATGGCAAGGAACTCAAGCTTCCGCCCATGAAGCGCGAAGTGCCAAAGCAAGTCCCACTTCCCAAGGGAAAGAAAGAGCTTCAGACCAAGCCCGAAGGCGTCTACGACGAAGGTAACGAGACGGTGAAGGCCGCCGGCACCGAGTACAAAACGAAGTGGATGAAGTTCCGATTCGAGAAGGACGGCATCAAGACCGAAGGCCAAACCTGGACGTGCGACGAAGTGCCCGGCACGCTCGTCAAGATGACCACCAAGTCGACCGGCAAGTTCGAGTACGAGATGATCTACGAATTGACGGAGGTCAAGAGGCCGTAGCGTCAATGGCCGGCTGGATTGCGGCGGGCCCTCACGTCCAGGCCGCGATAGCCACGGCCGACGCACACATACCATTTGGCCACCACGAGGCCATCTTCTCGATACGTGACTTCTTCCGGCTGGCCGATCGAATCGAACCCGCCGGCCAGATCGAGCCGGGGATCACCCCCGGCCACGATCAGAAACGTGCGGCCGGCAAACGCTGCCGGATCATCGAGCGGGTTCGGTCGCCACAGATCGTACTGACTGTGCCGGTCGTGCATGGCGAGGCCGAACGAATAGGCCTGGGGGTGATCGGCACAATAGAAGCCGAGCAGGCCCGGCACGTCCCAGCGCGGGCCAGCCATGATTGGGTCGACGCCGTCGACGGCACGAATCTCCGCTCGGCGTTGATCGAGGTCGGCGGCCAGGAAGCGCCAACCTTTCAAGCGGGCCGTTATGTCGAATTGCCGCGCGGGCATGGGTCGTGCGGGCGTCTCGTCATTGAGGAATGGTCGAACAACGGGCAGGTAGAATCGGCCCGTATCGTGGACGGCGAAGGAAACGATCAATCCAAGTGTCCCGGCGATCCACGCTCCGATTCGAACGGAGCGGCGATGTTGACCGACCTCCGCGAACCAACCGGCGATGAGCACCGCGCCGGCCAGATAGGCCGACACCGGCCAGTTCACTTGCACCTTGGCCTTGAAGCTCGACGCACCAAAAAGCAAGAACGTCGGCACCGACATCCACCACAAGTAGCGAAGCCCCGGGTCGATCGTCCGCGTCGGCCAAAAGCGACCGACGGCCACGATCCAGAGCACCAACCAGAAACCGAACAACGGCGCCAGTTGTTCGCCGATGTACACGGCCGGGCCGAACCAACGGAACCCGCCGCCAGTCGGCGCATCGGCCACGCCGGCCTGCACGGCGACGTGGCGAAAGGTCACCCAATCGTTCTGCGAGTTCCAGTACAGGATCGGGATGGCGCTCAGGCCCGCGGTCAGGCTCATGATCCAGAACCCGGAACGGAACAACAAATGTCGATGTGTTGGCGTGACGAGCACGAATAGCCCGGCCGACGCGAGCCACAGGGCCATCGTGTACTTCGCCAGGATGCCTAGCGCGATCAACACGCCGGCCGCCGGCCATGCCCACGACTTGCCATCGACGAGCGCCGCCCGACCGAATACCAGCGCCCACGACCAACAACACAAAAACGGCGCGTCAATCGTCATCACAATTGAAAGAACGACGAACGAGGGCAAGGTTAGCACGATCAACACAACACCGAGCGCCAGCCGATCGCTGCGGTAAGTTTGCCATGTGAGTACGTAAAGCGCCGCGAGTGTGCCACTACCACAGAGGACGGCGGGCAATCGGACGGCCGGCATCAGCGTGCCGTTCGTCGAGATCGCCAGGTCGCCGAACAATTCGCAGCCCGCCCGGATGATCCAGGCGACGAGCGGCCCCTTGCTGTAGTAACTCCAATCGAGGTGCCGGGCCCAGTCCCAGTAGTGCCCTTCGTCCGGCGCGAGATCGTATGGGCACAGGTAAAGCACGTAGAGCGCACGGAGCGCGGTGACGAGCAAGATCAGCCCGACGGCCAGGCCGCGAACGAAATGGGAACGGCCAGTCGGCTCCACGAACGTCCTCGTTTGGGCAATCGACGCGAAGCGGGGCTTTTAGTGGAAAGCGGCTATTGAGGTCAAGGGCGGAACTGTCGAATCGGCCCGTGACTTGCGGACCCCAGCGACCGAAATCATCTGACCTGTCCCATGAAGATCGGGCATTAACTTGGAACGTCGTCGGCCGCGCTCGGCGAACAGTCAATCGCCTTCGTCCACGGCCTTCCCGCGAATCGGCCGAAGCACGCCGCGCTTCGAGGCGGCGATGAATTCCACCAGTTCGCGCACGAGGGCGTGGTCCGGGAACTCGTGCATGAGTTGTTGGACGGCGGGCTTCAACAACTGGTCCGTACGACACAAGATTTGATAGGCTTTTTTGACGATCAGGATGTCGGCCGTCGAGATGCCGGCCCGCTTCATGCCGACGACGTTCACGCCCGCCAGTTCGTGACGACTCTGCACGATCGTGAAGGGTAGCACGTCGCGCGTGGCCGACGCGACGCCGGTGACCAGCGAAAATCGACCCATGCGACAAAATTGATGGATGGCGGCGTTGCCGGAAATCATCGAACGATCGGCCATCGTGCTGTGGCCGGCCATCAAGGCGCCGTTCGCCAGGATGCAATGATCGCCGACTCGACAGTCGTGGGCCACGTGCGAATTGGCCATGAAGTAACCGTGACTGCCGATGCGCGTGAGCCCGTCGATGTGCGAGCCGCGATGAATGACTACGTGCTCGCGGAACTCGTTGAAGTCGCCCACTTCCGTTCGAGTCGGTTGGCCGCGATAGGCCATGTGCTGGGGGTCGGTGCCGATCACCGTGCCCGTACCGACCTTGTTGCCCTGCCCGAGCGTGAGTGGTCCAACCAAATGTACGTACGGGCTGATTCGACATTCCGGCCCGATGGTGACCGGCCCATCGATCACGACGAACGGCCCAATCTCGACGCCCGCCGCGATGTGAGCCTCGGCCGAGACGACGGCCGTGGCGTGAATCCGAGCCGAATCAGCGACCGGCATGCGAGTCCTTTCCGGGCCGCCCTCCGCGACCGAACGAAGATGTCATATTCGTGCGGTTCGGCTTCGCCAGTCCGTCGCCCTCTCCGCTTCGGTGAGGAGGCCGGGGGTGAGGTCTTCGCTCGACGCCGCGCCGAAACCTCACCCCCTATCGAGCTTCAGGTGGATAATGCCATCACGGCAACGAAAAGGCGAGCCGGTCGGGCGTTAGCCCACCGGGTGAACCCCAATGGACAATTTTGCTTCTCTTGACAACCAGAAGGCAAGCTCATTGGGGGGTCACCCGGAGGGCTAACGCC
>JANLUE010001307.1:0-2733 GCA_031363325.1 Gemmataceae bacterium | reverse complement strand
CTCAGGTCCTTCGCGCCGACCTGTTCGACGTACGTCGAGGCGATCGTCGAATCCGGAAAGTGATAACCGTCGGCCCGGAGGTAGCCGTTGAGGAATCGGCCCGCGATGTGATAGGCGTGCGACAAATAGTTGTACGTCGTCGCGACGAGCGCGAGCTTCTTGGCGGCCGGACGGTCGCGCTTCGGTGGCTTGGTCAACGGCAGATCGGCGAGCCCGGCTGTCGGCAGCGCGAGAGCGGCGGACGATTGAAGGAATTCGCGACGGTGCATGGTCATCTCTCCGTCAACCCTTCGAGCCACAATGACGCCTGGGCGTCGCTCGGCATGCGCCAATCGCCCCGGGGGGACAAACTCACCGAGCCGACCTTGGGGCCGTCCGGCAGGCACGAGCGCTTGAATTGATTCGCGAAGAAGCGCCGCACGAACACCGCCAGCCACTTGCGGACCTCGGCCGACGTGTAGTCGCGGTCGAACTTCGCCTGCGTCGCGAGATACAGAATCTTCTCCGGCGTCGTGCCGAAGCGCAGGAAGTGATACAGGAAGAAGTCGTGCAGTTCGTATGGGCCAATCGTCGATTCGGTCGACTGGGCCACGCCTTCGGAATCGGTGGGCAAGAGTTCGGGCGAGATGACTGTGTCCACAATGTCGAGCAACGTTTGGCGGGCGGGGCCGTCGAATTCGTTCTCGGCCGCCCAACGAACCAGGAACTTCACCAGCGTCTTCGGAATGCTCACGTTGGGGTTGTACATGCTCATGTGATCGGCGTTGTACGTGCACCAGCCGAGCGCCAGTTCCGAAAGGTCCCCGGTCCCAATCACGAAGGCCGTGTTCATCAACAGGCTCGTGCGAATGCGCGCCTGCACGTTTTCAAACGTCAAATCCACGCGTTGTTCGTTCGGCAGCGCACGGAGCTTCGCGGTGAGCGACTCGACATCGTGGCCTTGCAGCACGATCCCGAACGGCGCGTGGCCGAGCGCCTTCATTTCGTCAAGGCACAATTGGCGAATGTCGATCTCGCGGAATGAAACTCCGAGCGCCGCCATGAGCGCCTTGGCGTTCGCGAGCGTTCGACCCGTCGTGCCGAACCCGGGCATCGTCAGGGCGCGAATCTTGTCGCGACCCAATTTCAATTCGTCGAGCGTCTTGCAGAGCACCAGGAGCGCGAGCGTCGAGTCGAGCCCGCCCGAGACGCCGATGGCCATCGCCCGCGAGCCGACTTGTTCGAGCCGTCGCGCCAGGCCTGTCACCTGAATATGGAAGATTTCCTCGCAGCGTTCGCGGAGTTGCTCCACCCCGGCCGGCACAAATGGGTGAGCTTCGATTTCCCGAGCGAGAGGCACGTCGGGTCGATCGGGGGCCGACCAATCGATGCGGCGATAGTCGCGCTTGAGCCCTGGGGTCAGCAAGGCATCGTTGAAGCTCGTCGTCTGTGTGCGGTTGACGCGAATGCGATCGAGGTCGAGGTCGGCCACGGTGAACTGATCGTCGCGACGGAACCGCGGCGACTCGGCGAGCGTGACGCCGTTCTCGGCGATCAGGGAATGTCCGCCGAACACGAGGTCGGTCGTCGATTCGCCCGGCCCGGCCCCGGCATACACGTAGCCCGCGATGCATCGGGCCGATTGTTGCGTGACCAGCGAACGCCGATAGGGGGCTTTGCCAATCGTCTCGTTGCTGGCCGACAGGTTCAAGAGAACGGTCGCCCCGTGGAACGCCTGCAAAGAACTCGGAGGCACGGGGCCCCACAGATCCTCGCAGATTTCGACTCCGACCACGCAATCGGTCAGGTTCGCGCACCGGAACAACAGGTCGGTTCCGAACGGCACATCGCGGCCAAAGAGTCGAACGCTCGAACTATAGGCGGTACTGGCCGGTGCGAAGAAGCGAGCGTCGTAGAACTCCTTGTAGGTGGGCAAGTAAGACTTCGGCACGAGACCGAGCAATTCGCCGCGCTGCACGATGGCCGCACAATTGAAGACTTGATCGTCCACGACAATTGGCAACCCGACGACCGCGAGGCCGTTGAACAAGCGACTTGAAGCCATCGCGACCGATTGCAACGCGTCGATCGCCCCGTCTTGTAGGGCGCGTTGAAAGAAGAGATCGTTGCAGGTATAGCCGGTCAATCCCATTTCGGGGAACACAACCACATCGACGTGTTCGTCGGCGGCCCGATGCAGCAAGTCGATGGTGCGGGCCGCGTTGAAGCGCGTGTCGGCCAACCGGAGCACCGGGACCGCGGCGGCCACCCGAACGAAACCGTGACGGGGCATGGGAACTCCGAAATCAAGTCAACTCGACGCGAATTTCGCAAGTCGATGATCGTCGGTGAGGAAAGCGTCGCAACCGGAAAAGATGGCGCCCGGCAAACGAATTGCGTCGGGCGCTTGAATTGAAGGATAGTTGACGGGAATCGAAATGGCCTCGATCAGCACAGTTCGGCTTGACGGCACGACTTCGACAAATTGACTCCAAAAGAAACTGTCGAACGCATGAGGCGGATTGGAGCACCGCTTCGAGGCGGGGCCACCAAGCACTCGAAGCGACTGAACTCCGAAGTGCTATTTGCCGCGACGGTTGCCGTCTTTCTCCATCCACGAGAACGGCCGATCGACTTCGACGGGCTTGGTCGAAATCTTCTCGCCGAGGATGTTCTCGAAGATCGTGCCGTAGACGCGTTCGATCTTGACCAGGGAGTGGCCGGCCATGATCTGGTGCACGCGACCCTGATTGC
>JANLUE010001274.1:0-2649 GCA_031363325.1 Gemmataceae bacterium | reverse complement strand
GCAATCCACATACCGTCGGGGCTGACCACGGCGGGATAAACCGAGGCTTCGTGCCCTTGCAAAATCATGGGGATGATCCTTGTAGACCGTATCGAACTTGTGAGGGCTCCCATCCGGACGCTTGTTCTTCTCGGTGAACTTCGACAGATCAACGTCGTTGACTCTCTCGCCGTTGAGCTCGACAGATACTCGACTCCCATCGCAAGTGATGACGATGTGATTCCATTCACCTGGAGGCTTCATGGCATTCCTGGTGGGCTTCGACAGATCGTAGAGAGCCCCGGTGTCCGTGTAGCTCGCAGTCGGAGTGTCGTCGATGGCGATCTCGAGGCCGTTGTATCCCACGTCCTTGCCCGGAAGCGGAATCAGAGCGGAAGTGCGTACGAAGATGCCGCTGTTGCATTTCATCGAAATCTTGAAGTCCAACGAGAGCACAAAATTAGTGAGCGGCTTTTCGTAAATCATCATGTAGTCGCCGCATCCATGAGGATTGATGCAGCCATCCTCGACCGGAGTCTTGCTCGGCTTCTCGCTGCTCGTCATCCAGCCTTCGTGGGTCTTGCCATCGAAGAGCAGTACCCAGCCATCGGCCTTTTCGCGATCGGTGAGTTCGTTGTCGGCCCCAAAGGTGAGTGGGACCGCGACGAGCAACGTGGTCAGGGAGAGGAATTGGCGCATGGCTGGCCTTCGCGGTGGAGGGCTCTGGAAGGCATATCGAATTACCGGTGTCCTGAAAGTAACACTCGCCAAACCCGAATCGAATTGAAAGCTGGAGTCGGTCGCCGTGTGGATAGGCACGCGAACCGTAGCAACTACCGCCCGTTCGCCCCCAGCGAAGTCGCGACGGGAACCTTGGTCGCGCGGCGGGTCATGTCGTCGCGGAGGTATTGGAACGCGATCGGGTCGGCCTTGGCCCAGAGGCGTCGGGCCAGTGCTTCAAACTTGCGAGCCTCGTCGACTCGGCCGAGTCGGCCACACAGGGCGTGCATGCCAAGTGCGGCCGGGGCGCTGCCGGCATCGTGGGCCAGCGCTTCGAGGAACGCTTCTTCCGCCTGTTCGGCCAGGCCCGCGTCGAGGGCACCGATGCCCCAGGCCTCCATGTAATAACCACCGCCGCCCCACGAATGGTGATAGTAATCGTCTTTGGTTTTCTCGACGACACGCTGCAACAACTTCACGCCCGACTCGCCCGAACCGGTCTGGCACATCAGCCGGCCTTGGGCCTCCCACAAGCGCTGCTCGAGTCGGCGGTCGTCTTTCGTCTTTTGTTGCGCCTGACGAATCACATCGACCTCGGCCGACGCCTTGGCCAGGTCGCCGCGGTCGAGGTACATCAGGGCCGCGTAGTAGCTCGCGAGCACCTTGTCCGACTTGCGTTGCTCGGCGATCAGTTTCTCGGCGGCCGACCAGTCGCGTTGACCCAGCGCGATGCGGAACCACGGGTGCGTGAACTTGTAGCCGTACGTCCCGCATTCCGTTTGGATGTCGGCCGCCTCACGGTATCGACCGTCGTGCAACAGGCCGAGCGTGAACGTCTCCAGGTGGTGCGAGAACTGATGGTCTTCGTTGTGTTTGACGCCCTGAGCCTTGTGATAGATTCGCTCGAATTCGACTCCCTTGGCCGCCCAGTCGGTCGTGTGTTCCCATTTGCCGATCCGCATCCCGAGGTGGGACTGCATGTGGAAGGCGTGCGGGATGTTCGACGAATTCATGTACCCCTGGGCGTTCGGCCAGCCGAGGGCGGGTCGTTTCGCGCTTTCGTGGAAGTGAACGAGTTCGTGGTTCGCCCCCGGATGGAGGGGGTTGATTCGCAAGAGTGCCTTGTAGAACGGAACCGAATCGACCTGCACTTGTTGCACGCCGAAGATCGCGCCGCGGGCGAACCAACCTTCCTGGTCGTCGTCGTGAATCGACAGGAGTTCATCGAGTGTGGCGATCGCCTTCTTCCGGCCCGCGTCGCCGGTCTGGCCCAACTGGCCGCGTTCGTGGAGCCGCGCCGTGATCAACATCTGTTCGCGGTGCGGCGCTTTCGGCATCAGGTCTTGAGCTTTTTTCAACGCCGTGTTCGCTTCGTTGCCGCGCCCCCAACGGTCGAGCCCCTTGTGCAAGATCAGCCAGGCGTAGGCGCACTCTGGGTCGTGGCGAACGGCTGTCTCCGCCGAGCGGGCCGCTTCGATCCAGACGTACGAGTACGAATAAGCCAGCGCCTGATCGACGAACTTTTGACATTCCGCCGAGTTCGTTCCCACCCGATAGCGATAGACGCACAAGTCGGAAACGTAGACGGCCGGCGCCAGTTTGCTGAGCGCGAGCCGCTGATCGAGCGCGACGAAGGCCAGGGCCGGCGCGTGCACGGGAGTGACGTCGGGAATGCGGGCCGGCGGGGCGAGCTTGGCGATGTTCGGAAACGCCTGGGCACTGGCGACCGAAACGAGCAACAAGCCAAGCAGCGATAGTCGCGAGGTCATGCCGCGCCTCGTGGAGGAAGAACTATCTTAATTGTGCGGGATGGAGTGAAGTTTCGCCAGTCGATTTGGCTCGGAATGGTCTGTCGGCAATTGGGACGCGAACCTTCGATCGATTCGTGGAGTCAAGTCCGTTGCGGTTGGATGACGATAACCGAGGGGCGCGAGAAGACGGGTTGAGAAC